>SKQZ01000457.1 GCA_007118765.1 Candidatus Hydrogenedentota bacterium | reverse complement strand
TTCATCAGGTTTTGTCGTGAGCCTGTGAAGATTGCGCCAGAGCAGGTGTTTTGCGCAGGCCGCCGGCTGACAGCGTGTTAGTACACGTCGAAGTCGGCGGGCAAGCAAAGTGCCTGATATGTTGTAAGATTCGCAGGTGCAACCCCGCCACGGCGGGGTGAAATATGCGGGCTAGTGGTACTGGGAACAGCGAATGAAAAACGGGTTGCCGTCGGCGGACATCGAAAAAGGCGTTTCCCTGTGGCTGGACGCATGGCGGCGGTTGCGCCGGAATCGGCTGGCCATTATGGGCGGCGTTGTCCTTGTGCTGGTGACGCTGGCCGCCGTTGCAGGCCCGTGGATGACGCCCTATAGTTATGATGAACAAGATATCGCGCTGGGTGCGGCGCCGCCGTCCTGGCGGCATTGGCTGGGCACGGATCCGTTGGGCCGCGACCTGTTGACGCGATTGCTCCATGGCGGGCGCGTGTCGTTGGGCGTGGGACTGGCGGCGACATCGGTGTCGTTGTTCATAGGCGTTGTCTATGGCGCGTTGTCGGGGTATGCGGGGGGACGCACAGACATGGTGATGATGCGGATTGTGGACATCCTGTACGCGCTGCCCTTTACCGTGTTTGTTATCATTTTGATGGTGTTTTTCGGCAGGAATGTGATTTTTCTTTTTATCGCCATTGGCGCCGTGGAATGGCTGACCACCGCCCGTATTGCGCGGGGACAGACTTTGTCGTTGCGGGAGCGTGAGTTCGTTGAGGCGGCCGTCTGCATGGGGTTCAGTCGCACACGCATTCTGTTGCGCCATATTATCCCGAACATGTTCAGCATCATTATCATTTATGCGACCCTCACCGTGCCTCGGGTCATGTTGCTTGAGGCGTTCTTGAGTTTCCTGGGACTGGGCGTACAGCCGCCCATGAGCTCCTGGGGCCTGCTTATTCGTGAAGGCGTGGAGACCATGGAAGAGTACCCGTGGCTGTTACTGTCGCCGGGGCTTTTGTTCTCCTTGACCTTGTTCGCCTTAAACGCGTTTGGCGACGGACTCCGCGATGCGCTCGACCCGCGCATTGCCCGTGATTAACATAGCATAGGACGTTTTATGCCCCTGCTTGACGTGAAAGACTTGCGTGTTTGGTTTCACACACGCGATGGAATTGTACGCGCCGTGGATGGCGTCTCGTTTTCCCTGGAACGGGGCGAGACGCTTGGCGTGGTGGGGGAGTCCGGTTGCGGCAAGTCGGTGACGTTTTATTCCATGTTGGGACTGTTGCCCATGCCGCCCGCAAAGATTGAATCCGGTACGGCGATGTTCAAAGACGTGGACCTGCTCACCGCCGGGGGAGCAGCGCTGCGCGCTATCCGCGGGCGACACATTTCAATGGTGTTTCAAGATCCCATGACGGCTTTGAACCCATACATGCGCATCGGCAAACAGGTGATGGAGCCATTGCTGGCACATGGCTTGTGCAACCGGAACGAGGCACGACGCCGGGCGGCGGCCATGCTCGAAGCGGCCGGCATTCAGGATGCGCAAGAGCGTATGAACGCGTATCCCCATGCCTTTTCAGGCGGCATGCGCCAGCGTGCGGTTATTGCGATGGCTTTGGTCTCTCAGCCGGACATCCTGATTGCAGACGAACCCACCACGGCGCTGGATGTAACAGTGCAGGCACAGATACTGGCCTTGATGGCGAAATTGCGTGACGAGCTCGGCATGGCCATGGCGTTGATTACACATGATCTGGGCGTCATTGCGGGCGTGTGCGACCGCGTGATGGTCATGTATGCCGGGCGCATTTTGGAGGAAGCGCCCACCGCCCTGTTGTTCCGCAGGCCGCGCCATCCGTACACGCGCGCCTTATTGGAGGCGTTGCCGGGCATTCAAGAGGCCGGCAAGTCGCTCCGCGCCATTCCCGGATTGCCGCCGGAACAGGGCGCGCCGGAACGGGGCTGTCCTTTTGCGCCGCGCTGTGATGTTGCCCTGCCGGAATGTGCCGATGCCGTCTGTCCGTTAATGTCATTGGACGAGCTGGCGCATCGCACGGCATGTATTCGCGAACATCGTGCTGCGGGCGTAGGCGGGGGAGTGCGGTCATGAACAGACACCCCCACCCGCTGCTGCATGTCGAAAATCTGCGCGTCTGGTTTCCGGTGAAAGGGCGGCTTGCTCTGGTGCGCCGTGTGCCCGCCGCGTATGTGCAGGCGGTGGACGGCGTCTCGTTAACAGCGCATTCGGGCGATATTATCGGGGTCGTGGGCGAATCGGGCTGTGGCAAGTCCACATTGGCGCGGGCCATTGTGCGTCTGGAAACGCCCACTGCAGGCAGCATATCGGTTAGCGGTCGCGATATTGCGGCGATGAGCGGCAAAGAGTTGCGCCGGATACGCCCCTTGATTCAAATGATCTTTCAGGATCCCTATGCCTCCCTGAATCCGCGCATGACCGTGTTCGATGCTGTTGCCGAACCGATTCGCGTGCATCGCCGAATGACAGGCCGTGCCTTGTCCAGCGAAGTGTTTGCGTTGATGGACAAGGTGGGCTTGGCGAGCCGGTTCGTGCGCAAGTATCCCCATGAGTTTTCCGGCGGGCAACGACAGCGCATCGCCATTGCCCGCGCCCTGGCGTTGCAGCCGCAACTATTGGTGGCGGACGAGCCGGTGTCCGCGTTGGATGTGTCGGTTCAAGCCCAAATCATCAATCTGCTCGCGGCGTTGCAACAAGAGTTCGACATGACCATGATCTTTATCAGTCATGACCTTGGCGTTGTTCGTCATATTGCGCGGCGGGTTTTTGTGATGTATCTCGGGCGCATCGTGGAAACAGGACCCGCAGCCGAGGTGTTTGATGCGCCGGCACATCCGTACACCCAAACGCTCTTGCAGGCCATACCGATTCCCGATCCCGAACAGGAACGTTCACGCGTACACGTTGTGCCCAAAGGCGAACCGCCGTCGCCCATTAACCCGCCTTCAGGGTGTCGTTTCCATCCGCGTTGTCCAAAGGCACAGCCGTCGTGCAGCCTAAACGATCCCGCACTCGAACGCTTGGATGAGGTGCGCGAGGTGGCGTGTCCCTTTGTCCGGCGCGTTTAACCCGGATATTTCACCCCGCCACGGCGGGGTGAAATATCCGGGTCAATAATTGAACTGGCGCGGCGCAATTCGTTTTTGAGCAACAATTTTTTATATGATGCAGCAGTCGCTTTCCACAAACTCCTCCGTACAGAAAGGAACAGACCATGTATAGAACAACTTTTCATTATCGGCTATGGGCATGTCTCGCGTTTGTGCTGTTGACGGCGTCGCTGACGGCGGCGGCACACACGGCGATTACGCCGGTCCCGCGTGAAGATGCGTGGTGGCAGGAGCGCCATGAAGCGGTTAATGCGCGGGTGCAGGACGGAAACGTGGACATGCTGTTTATTGGCGATTCCATTACACATGGCTGGGAGGGCGCCGGTCAAAGCATCTGGGAAGAATACTATGCGGACAGAAACGCGGTGAACATGGGGTTTTCGGGCGACCGAACACAACACGTGCTGTGGCGGCTCGAAAACGGCCACCTTGAGGGCATTTCGCCCAAACTCGCCATGATTATGATCGGCACCAACAATTTCCGTGACAATTCGGCGGAGGAGATTGCGGCGGGCGTGAAGGCCGTTGTCGCGAACTTGCGCGATGCCGTGCCGGACACGCGCATTCTGTTGTTGGCCATTTTCCCCCGAACCGATGTGGATGAGGAATATCAAGAGCGGTTGCGCAAGGCCGGCGAACTGTTTTCGGCGGCTGCGGAGGATCCGATGGTCACGTTCCTGGACATCAAACACGCCTTTGTAGATCGGCACGGCGCCTTGTTGGCGGAAGAAACCATGCCCGACAAACTGCATCCGAATCAGCAGGGCTATGCGTTGTGGGCACATGCCGTGGAACCGACCGTGGCGCGGCTGCTTGGCGAGACGGAGTGGACACCGTTGTTTAATGGACGCGACCTGACCGGATGGCACCAGATTGGCGGTGCGGAAGAAACATGGGGCGTCGAAAACGGCCTGTTATATACCGACGGCGATGGGGGCGGTTGGCTTGCCACCTGTCGTGAGTTTGCGGACTTTGAAATGGAGCTGGAGTTTAACGTGCCCCCCGCCGGCAACAGCGGTGTATTTATCCGCGCCCCGTATGGCGGCAACCCTGCCTTTGAAGGGCTTGAAGTGCAAATACTGGATGACTATGCACCGGAATATGCCGAACTCGAAGACTGGCAGTATTGCGGCGCGGTATATGCCTTGATTTCACCTTCCGAACGGGTTGCGAAGCCCGCAGGCGAATGGCAGGACATGTATATCCGGTATGAGGGCAGTGAAATCTATGTGCGGCTGAACGGCACGACCATTGTGGATGACGATATTGCCCGGTATGCCGACAAGGCGCCGGATCACCCGGGCGTATTGCAGACCGCGGGTTTTATCGGACTCCAGAATCACGGTTCGCGCCTTGATTTTCGTAACATCCGTATACGCGAACTGCCGCTGCCGGAAAAGTAAATCAGGTTGTCATTTGTATCGCTGTTGTGTTGTTGTACGCATGAAATACATGGGCTGGCCGTAGGCCGGGGCAGGATGGGAGGCCCATTATGCCGTCATTCTTGATTGTTGTTGCGTTGGTATTCCCATTGCTGCTGTGTCGCGCCCGTGACGCGCGGGCTGCGGACGCGCCGGACTGGGAAGACCCACGGGTATTGGGACGCAACAAGGAGCAACCGGGCTGTACACGCATGCCCTTCCCGGACGCAGCCGCAGCCCGGCGGCTTGAACGTGCCCGGTCGCCCTATGGGATGTCCCTGAATGGTGCATGGAAGTTTTGTTGGGCGCCGAACCCTGATGCCCGCCCCCGGGGGTTTCAGGAGATCGGATTTGACGATAGCCGCTGGGACACGATACCGGTGCCGTCGAATTGGGAGATGCAGGGATATGACATCCCCATTTATCTGAACGTGAATTATCCCTTTCCCGCCGATCCGCCCCGCATCCCGCATGACAACAACTCTGTGGGCGCATACCGCACCCGGTTTGTTGTGCCGAATGACTGGGCGGGCCGCGAAGTGTTTATCCAATTCGGCGGGGTATACAGCGCTTTCTATCTATGGGTGAACGGCCGTGAAGTGGGCTACAGCCAGGAGAGCAAAACGCCCGCAACTTTTAATATCAGCACCCACCTGCAACCGGGCGAGAATCTGCTGGCTGTTGAAGTATACCGGTGGTGTGACGGCAGTTACCTTGAAGACCAGGATATGTGGCGGCTAAGCGGCATTTTTCGTGATGTGTTGCTTTACAGCGTCACGCCCATGCATATTCGTGACTATGGCCTTAGTTCCGATCTTGACGCGGCCTATTTGGATGCCACCCTTACGGTGCACGCCACGGTGCGGAATCTCGGCGCAGAACCAAGCGCGCCCGCCCATATTGCGGCGGTGTTGTATGATCCTGAGGGAACGCCGGTGGAGACGGAATTGACAGTGGAAGTCCCCGAGATCGCCGCCGGTGCGGAAGCCACCGTTTCCGGCGTCATTTCCGTGCCCAATCCCCTGAAATGGACGGCGGAAACGCCCAACTGTTATACGGTGACGCTTGTCCTGAAAGATGCAACAGGCATGGTGTTGGAAGCGCATGCCGCACGGCACGGGTTCCGGAAAATTGAAATACGCGACAAGCGATTTCTTATCAACGGCGTGCCCGTTCATATCAAGGGCGTAAACCGGCACGAACACAGCCCTGACCGGGGCCGTGCCGTTACCCGCGAGGAAATGGAACAGGACGTATTGCTGATGAAACGACACAACATCAATACCGTCCGCACTTCCCATTACCCGAATCAGCCGACATGGTATGACTTGTGCGACCAGTACGGGTTGTATGTTATTGACGAGGCGAATATCGAATCCCACGGGATGGGTTATGACTGGGACAAAACTTTGGGCAATCATCCCGACTGGGAGGCCGCCCACGTGGACCGGGTGCGGCGCATGGTGGAACGGGACAAGAACCATCCCTCCATCATTATGTGGAGCATGGGCAATGAGGCGGGGCCGGGATGCAACTTTGACGCTTGCGCGGCGCTTATTCGCGAACTGGATGCCAGCCGCCCCATCCATTATGAACGTTACAATGAGGTGGCGGATGTGCATAGCGAAATGTACCAATCCATGCAACAGTTGCTGGCGTATGCGGCCTCGGACAGTGAAAAGCCATATATGCTCTGCGAGTATGCCCATGCCATGGGCAACAGCGTGGGCAATTTGCAGGAGTATTGGGACGTATTTGAAGCACACCCCATTTTTATGGGGGGATGTATCTGGGACTTTGTAGACCAGGCATTGCGCAAGTCCTTTGATGATCCCCGGGGCGACCGGAAATCGCCCGCGCCCCACTACAACCGGGACTGGTTCTGGGCGTATGGCGGCGACTACGGCGAAAAGTGTCACGACGACATCTTTTGTTGTGACGGCCTGTTCCAGGCAGATCGACGCCCCAACCCGTCCGCAGCGGAAGTGAAGAAGGTGTACCAATACATCAAGTTCTTGCCCGAAGATCTGCGCGCGGGCGATGTATGCATCCAGAACAAGCACGCCTTTCTGGATACAGGTCACGTGGAAATACACTGGAAGACCATTGGGGATGGCGAGCCTTTTGAACAGGGCGTATTGCCCATCATGGCCATACCGCCGGGCACAAGCAGGAACGTGAACATCCCCTTCACGCCGCCCATTGCGCGTCCCGGTGCGGAATACTTCATCATCTTGTCCGCCCGTCTTGCCGCGAACCAACAGTGGGCGCCGGCCGGATTTGAAGTGGCATGGGACCAGTACGAACTGCCGGTGACAACGCTGCCTCCCGTCGTAACACAACCCGAAGCACTGCCCGAAATTGCCGTTGCGGAACAGGAACAGGCCGTCAGGGTATCGGGAGACGGATTCGCCGTGACCGTGGACAGCGCTACGGGCGTGATGACTTCGTGGCGTGTGAATGATACGGAAATGCTTGTTGCGCCGCTGGAACCCAACTTTTGGCGGGCGCCCACCGACAACGACCGAGGCAACAATATGCCTGTGCGACTGGCCTGTTGGCGCGATGCCGCAGCCGGGGCACGCATAACGGAAATGCTGACAACCCGGCCAAAACGCGGCATGGCCCGTATTGCCGTGCAGCGCGCCTTGCCTGATGGTCTGGGACTTATGTTGACAACCTACACGGTTTACGGCAACGGTGATATTGTGGTGACGCTATCGTTGCAACGGGACGAGAAAGCGCCGGAACTGCCCCGCTTCGGCATGCGCATGGCACTGCCCGGTTGCTTTAATCAGGCGATATGGTATGGGCGCGGCCCGCACGAAAACTACTGGGATCGGAAAACAGGAGCGGCCATAGGCGTGTATCAGAGTGCCGTGGAAGAACTCATCCATCCTTATGTACGACCCCAGGAGAACGGCAACCGCTGTGATGTGCGCTGGTTGACGTTGACGGATAAACAGGGGAAAGGGCTGTTTGTATCGGGTATGCCCACCTTCGATGCCGGGGCATGGCCCTACAGCCAGGAGGATGTGGAGGCGGCGGACCACGATTGTTTATTGTCCCGGCGCGACAGCGTGACGCTGCACCTTGATTACCGTCAAATGGGCGTGGGCGGCAATGACAGCTGGGGCGCACTGCCCCTTGATGCCTACCGCCTCACCTATGCCACCTTTGCCCATCGTTTCCGGATGGGGCCCTTGTCCATGGGTACGGAAGATGTTTCCACATGGCACAACAGGACGTATCCCGAAAAATAATGTATCGCCGCTTGTACGATACACGGACCAGAGTAAAAAGGAGCAACATAACATGAACTCCAAAGAGCGCGTGCTGGCGGCGTTGGCCCGCCGTCCCACCGACCGTGTGCCCATCCAGGTGTATCTTACGCCCGAGATACAGCAGAAGATGATGCAGCATTTCGCTTTTGATGACCCGGAACAGCTGTTGCAGCAATTTGGCGTTGATTTTCGCGGTGTTTATCCCGTCTACCGCGGCACATTGCCGCCGACGCCGGAAGGCGCCGATTTCGTGGATGAATGGGGTGTCGGGTATGTAATGTTTGATCACGGACACGACGGCGCGTACCCGGAAGCCAGCCATCTCGCACTGGCCGAGCTGCATACGCCGGAGGATGTTGAGCAGTATCCGTGGCCGTCGCCGGATGATTACGACTATACACACATTGAAGCGGCTTGTGACCAATACGCAGACTATGCAGTGTTCGCGGGCGACGCGGGACGTCCCGACATTCTCAATGGAGTAAGTCGCGGGCGCGGCATGGAGCAGGTGATGATTGACATCATGACCGAGGATCCTGTGGGCGTTGCGATCATAGACAAGCGGTGCGACTTCTATTACGAAGTGTCGCGCAGGACGTTGGAGGCGGCCAAAGGCAAAATAGACATCCTCTGCTTGGGCGAAGATACTGGCAATCAGTTGGGCCCCATGTTTCCGCTGGAGATTTTCGACGCCTTCTTCCGGCCACGGCTGCAACGGTTCATTGATTTGGCGCATGCCCACGGGTGCAAAGCGATGATGCATTCTTGCGGCGACACAAGCCGCTTGCAGTCACGGTTTATTGATATGGGACTGGATATTCTGGATGCCATGCAGCCTGAACCGTCAGGCATGCAGCCGGAAAGGCTGAAGGAACAGTTTCACGACAAAATTGCCTACTGCGGTCTCATCAGCACACAGCAAACCCTGCCATTCGGCACGGTGGCGGAGTGTCGTGCGGAGGCGCGTCACCGGCTTGCGTTATTCCGGGACGGCGGCTATATCTTCGCGCCCGCCCACTGTATCCAAGCGGACAATCCCGTTGAAAACGTGTTGGCGGTATTTGAAGAGGCTCTCGGGCTGGCGCCGGGTGCTTTCGGCGCACCACAATAGCGATCGGAGCTGGGGCGTTACGCCGCGGGTTCGCCGAAAAACAGTGTTAGCGTGAACAACAAGCCTACAATAAACGTAAAAAGACTCCTCAGAAATAGCGTTGTCATCAACACGGATTTTTCGGCATGGTCATAAGAGGGTCCCATGATTGTTTCTCCAAAGCTGCTTTAACCCGGATATTTCATCAGGTTTCGTCGTGAACCTGTGAAGATTGCGCCAGAGCAGGTGCTTTGCGCAGGCCGCCGGCTGACAGCGTGTTATCACACGTCGAAGTCGGCGGGCAAGCAAAGTGCCTGATATGGTGTTAGATTCGCAGGTGCAACAGAAATCTT
>SKQZ01000091.1 GCA_007118765.1 Candidatus Hydrogenedentota bacterium | reverse complement strand
TTTGCCGCCCAGTATGGTCTATCTTCATACGATGCCCATGTGTTGACCTTGTCCCGCCTCACCTCGGACTACTACGAGGCCGTGGTGGCGGCCAAGGCTGATCCGAAGAAGGCCGCCAATTGGGTCATGGGCGAACTGCAGGCGTTGTTGAGTGATGACAAAGCAGACGTCCGGCAGTGCAAAATTACGCCGCAGGCCTTGGCGGCGCTGTTGCAACTGATTGACGACGGCGCCATCAGCGGCAAGATCGCCAAGGAAGTGCTGGCAACGATGTATGCCACCGGTGACGCGCCCGCGGCCATTGTTGAAAAGAAGGGGCTGTCACAAATCAGCGACACATCGGTCATTGAAGATACGGTGCGCCAAATACTGGATGCCAGCCCGGAGCAAGTTGCCCAGTTCAAAGCGGGCAAAACCAAAGTGTTCGGTTATTTTGTCGGCCAGGTCATGAAAGAAACCCGCGGCAAGGCGAATCCGAAGCTGGTAAATGATATACTACGTAAAGCACTTGAACAGTAGGAACGTAATTATAAATCGCATGCCCCAATCAGTAGACGCAACAAAAGACAGTGACATTCTTGAGAAAGCGCGCCGCATTGTCGAGGCGCTGGAAGAGAAAAAAGTCCAGGACATAAAGGCGGTTGATGTTCGTGGTTTGACGTTGATAGCCGATGTGTTTATTCTATGTACCGCAACGAGCGAACCGCAGGTGAAAGCCGCGGCCACCGCCGCCCGTGAAGCGGCGCGTGACGCCGGGCATGCCGTGCTGCGTGTGGAAGGCGACCACCATTGCGGGTGGGTTGTTGTGGACATCAGCGATATTATCGTGCATGTGTTTCGACCGCAGGCACGCGCGTTTTATGATTTGGACCGTATGTGGGGCGATGCACCTGAATTGTCTTTATGCACTTATGACGACTGAAAAGGATTGGTAACAAATGGCGGAAAGCCAATATACGCCTGACAGAGCGTCGCTGTATCATTACAAACTGCAACGCATTCTCGGCGAGGGGGGCACGGGACGCGTCTATCTGGCAATTGACAGCAAGAAGAATGAACCGGTTGCCGTGAAACTGTTTCATGAAAACTTTTTCCGCAACCGGCTTCATGTCCGCGACCTGGCCAAGAGTGTGGCGAAGTTCAAGCGATTCAAGCACAATAACGTGGTGCAGATTCTGGACTTTTTCGACGATAAAGAAGGCCGGTGCATGGTAATGGAATATGTGGACGGGCCCAGCCTCAAATGGTATATCCTGAACCGGCCTTACAAGTACAGCGAACGCCTGAACGTGTGCATGCAGATTTGTCAGGGCATGCAATACCTGCACGACAAAGGCTGCACCCATCACGATTTCAAGCCGGCCAACGTGTTGTTCACACGCAACGGCGTCGTTAAGATCGCCGACTTCTCGCTCTATGGGAGCAGCTTCTTGCTGGAATTGGTGGACCGCAACGTGGGCGAACAGATCACCCCCATGTTTGTCGCGCCCGAGTTTATCCGCAAGGAAAAGGTGACGCAACTCGGCGACCAGTATTCAATGGGCATTACCTTCTACATGTTGTTTACCGAGAAAGTGCCGTTTCCGGTGGACAACCTCACCAAACTGTACCAATGTCATCTCAATGTCATGCCCGAGCATCCCTCGTTGATGAACCCACAATGTCCGACCGCGCTGGGCGACATTATCATGAAAATGATCCAGAAACGACCGGAAAACCGGTTTGCCGATTGTGACCAGCTCAGTGTCGCCTTGAGCCAATTGGCGCGCCCCCGCATTTAACCCGCATATTTCACCCCGCCATGGCGGGGTTGCGCCTGCGAATCTTACACCATATCAGGCACTTTGCTTGCCCGCCGACTTCAACCTCTACCAACACGCTGTCAGCCGGCGGCCTGCGCAAAACACCTGCTCTGGCGCAATCTTCACAGGCTCACGACAAAACCTGATGAAATATCCGGTTAAGCGCTGTACGCACCGCCCCCTCTTCATGAGCGGGTATTCTTGATTCCTTGCATTATGCGTTGTTTGTGTTGCACAGGCATCAGCCCCCACGGGTCATTACTGCCGCCAATTTCGTTTTTTTGATGTTTTTTTACCTTGCATTCTCCCGTTGCATGTGGTATACTGCCTGTAGAAATCGTTTATAAATTCACAAGTTTGCCGGGATGGCGTTGGCGCGGCTATACCTAACGGTAAGTATGAGCAACGAAAACAATGGACGTTGCAGCAGGAAAATTCGCCGGGATGCCCCCCATCGACACCGGCTGTATGCTGCACGATTGAATGCGACCGGGCTGAAAAAAACTACGATAAAGAACTGAACGCATGACGGCGATTACGTCCGAAAAGACCGTGGAGCGCATGAGCCTTTACCGCAGGCTGCTATTGCGCTTGCGGGAAGAAGGCCACACGGTGGTATTTTCCCACCAGCTGTGTGTGCCGGCAGGAGTCACGCCGGCGCAGGTGCGCCGCGACATCATGCAGCTTGGCTGCTCCGGTGTGCCGCATGCGGGATATAAAATTAAAGAGTTGCTGTCGGCAATTGCCGAAACGCTGGATGCGCCGCAAAGCCAGCGTGCCGTACTCGTGGGTGTCGGCCATTTGGGCCTTGCGTTGCTGACACATTTTTCCGGGCGCTGGCGGTGGCTTCATATTCATGCGGCATTTGATGTGAACCCCGCGAAACATGGCGCCATTGTGCGCGGCTGTAATTGCTACGGCATTGAAGAGTTGCCGCGCATTGTGCGCGAGTGGCGGGTTCAGGTGGGCATTATTGCCGTGCCCGTGGATACGGCGCAGTCCGTCGCAACCATGCTGTGCGAGGCGGGCATTACCGGCCTGTTGAATTTTGCGCCCTTGCGCTTGCAGGTGCCCGATGAGGTGTATGTTGAGAATGTGGATTTGACCACCTCCTTTGAAAAGGTAGCGTATTTTGCGCGTCACCCGGCGCGCCTTGCGAACGATAAATCAGCGGAACGAGACGCCGCGCTTGGCGAAAACCAGGCCGACGTCCCAGGGTAACAATGTTGTTGGGTGTTGGCGCCGCCGTTGCGGGCCGGCACGCATAAAGGAGAACTGTTATGGTTGACAAAGAACAAGGCAGCTGTTGCTGCACGGAAGAGGCCAGCGAGGAACAATTGCTCGCACGTCTTGACGAGGTCATCGCCGACTACAAAGACAAGCCGGGCGCGTTGATTCCGGTGCTGCAATTGGCCCAGGCGATTTTCGGCTACTTGCCGGAGAATGTATTGCGTAAGATCAGCCTTGGCCTTGACAAGTCGTACAGCGAAGTGGCGGGTGTCGTGGGATTCTATTCTTTCTTTTCCACCCAGCCCCGCGGCAAGCACATCATTCGCGTGTGCCTGGGCACCGCCTGCTATGTGCGCGGCGGCAAACAGGTGCTTGACGCCATTAAAGACCGGCTTGGCGTGGATGTTGGCGAAACGACGCCTGATCGCACGTTTTCGCTGGACGTGGCGCGCTGTTTTGGCGCCTGCGGACTGGCGCCGGCCATTATGATTGATGATGACGTGCATCAACGCGTGAAGGCGGCGCGGTTGCAACAGATTCTGGACCAATACATTGATCAAGACCAGGCAACTGCGGCCAGTGCGTAAAGCGCGTTCCGCAAATTGTAAAGGAGACTTTTAACCATGACAAAAATTTCTTCCCCCAAAGATTTGGCCGCATTGCGCGAACAGGCCCGGGAAGCCATTGCGCTGCGCTCGGGTCCGCGCGAAATCGTCGTCACGGTACACATGGGCACCTGCGGCATCGCCGCGGGCGCGCGCGATGTACTGGCGACATTGGCGGAAACACTGGAACAAGAAGGCGTCAAGAATGTCACCCTGCGGCAGTCCGGGTGCGCGGGCTTATGCGAACGCGAACCCATGATTACGCTTGCTGACAAGGCGGGCAAAGAATACCGCTATGGCAAATTGAACAAGGAACGTATCCAGACCCTCGTGCAGGAGCATGTGGTGAAGGGCAACCCCGTCATGGACTATCTCGTAAGCAATTAATGTGCTGCGAGAGCGAACAAGACAATAGGAGAAGTTAGACTATGAGTACCATACATTCTCATGTGTTGGTTTGCGCAGGGGCGGGGTGCGTGGCGTCCGGCGCGCACGATGTAAGCGATGCTTTGCAGGAGGCGCTGCGCAAACACAACTTGAACACGGAAGTTGATTTGATTCACACCGGTTGCCTCGGCCCTTGCGCCATCGGTCCGGTGGCCGTGGTCTATCCCGACGGCATCTTTTATCAAGGCATCAAACCGGAAGATGCCGAGGAAATTGTGTCGGAGCATCTGTTGAAGGGACGGCCTGTGGAACGCCTGAACTTCAAAATGCCCGCCACTGCACAGATTATCCCTGCATTGCAGGAAATCGGGTTCTTTCAGCAGCAGCAGAAAATTGTGTTGCGCAACTGCGGCGTGATTGACCCCACCGTGATCGACGAATACATTGCCCGCGACGGATATCAGGCGCTGGCGAAGGCGCTCACGGAAATGACCCCCGAACAGGTTACGGACTGTGTCAAAAATTCCGGGTTGCGCGGACGCGGCGGCGCAGGTTTCTTGACCGGGCTGAAGTGGGAGTTTACCCGCAAGGCGCAGGGCGACAAGAAATACGTGCTCTGCAACGCCGACGAAGGCGATCCCGGCGCGTTCATGGACCGCAGCGTCCTTGAAGGCGATCCGCACAGCGTGATTGAGGCGATGATTATCGCCGGTTATGCCATTGGCGCCGATCAGGGCTATGTATATGTGCGCGCAGAGTATCCACTGGCCGTGGAACGCCTTGAAAATGCACTGCAACAGGCCCGTGAAATGGGCCTGCTTGGCACGAATATCATGGGCACGGACTTCAGTTTCGACCTTGAGATTCGCATGGGTTCCGGGGCGTTCGTATGCGGCGAAGAAACCGCTTTGATGCGCTCCATTGAAGGCAAACGCGGCGAACCCCGTCCGCGTCCGCCCTTCCCCGCCAACGCCGGGCTGTGGGAAAAACCCACGCTGCTCAACAATGTGGAAACCTATGCCAACATTCCCGTTATCATAACCAATGGCGCGGAATGGTTCGCCGCCATCGGCTCCGAAAAGAGCAAAGGCACCAAAGTGTTTGCGCTGGCAGGTGCGGTAAACAACACCGGTCTGGTGGAAGTGCCCATCGGCATGCCCCTCGGCGAGATTGTCTACGACATTGGCGGCGGCATCCCCGGCGGCAAGGCGTTCAAGGCCGCTCAGATCGGCGGTCCCTCGGGCGGTTGCATTCCCCGTCAGTACCTCAATGTTTCGGTGGACTACGAAAGCCTTCAGGAACTGGGCGCCATTATGGGCTCCGGCGGCCTCATCGTCATGGACGAAGACACGTGCATGGTGGACATGTCCCGCTTCTTCCTTGATTTTGTGCAGGACGAATCCTGCGGCAAATGCGTGCCCTGCCGTGTAGGCACCAAGCGCATGCTGGAAATTGTGGACCGTATTTGCAAAGGACAAGGCGAAGAAGGCGATGTCGAAAAGCTGCTGTCCCTTGGCCAACAGATTAAAGATACGGCACTGTGCGGGCTTGGCCAGACCGCGCCGAACCCGGTGCTCTCGGCCATACGCCACTTCCGCGATGAGTTTGACATTCATATTCGCGAGAAACGGTGCCCGGCGGGCGTATGTCCCGACCTGGTGCGCGCACCCTGCATGAGCGCGTGTCCGGCGAATGTATACGTTCCCGGCTTCGTGTCGCTCATCGGCGAAAAACGGTACGCCGAGGCATTGCGCGTCCACCGCGACAGCAATCCCTTCGCGTCCGTGTGCGCACGCGTTTGCTTCCACACATGCGAAGACAAATGCCGTCGCGCCACGCTGGACGATTCAGTCTCCATCCGCGGCATCAAACGGTTTATGGTCGATCAGGAAGTGACCATTCAACTGCCCGAAATGCGCGAGAACGAAGCCAACGCCAAACGGAAAATCGCCGTTATCGGCGCCGGTCCCGCCGGCTTGACATGCGCGTATTTCCTGGCACGGCTCGGCTACCAGCCGAAAGTTTTCGAGGCCTCGCCGCGACCCGGCGGCATGCTCGTACAGACGATTCCGGCCTACCGCATGCCCCGCGAAGAACTGGCACGCGAAATCCGCATGATCGAACGAATGGGCGTGGAAATCGAAACCGAAAAGGCGCTGGGCAAGGACTTCACCCTGCAACAGCTGCGCGATGAAGGTTACGAAGCCGTCTTCCTCGGTGTGGGCGCGCCCTTGGGCGCGAAACTGCCCATTGCCAATGAAGATGCCGACGGCGTCCACGACGCCATCGAATTCCTGCGCGAATACAACCTGCGCGGCAATGCCACCGTGGGCAAGAAAGTCGTCGTCATCGGCGGCGGCAACTCTGCCATAGACGCTGCACGTACCGCCGTGCGGCTGGGTGCGGAATCGGTTACCGTGCTGTATCGCCGCACACGCGATGAGATGCCCGCATACAAGGAAGAAATCGAAGAAGCCGAGAACGAGGGCGTCATCCTCAAGACGCTCGTTGCGCCGCAGGAGATCGTTGTCGAAAACGGCAAGGCAGTGGGCGTACGCTGCGATCACATGTGGTTGGGCGACTTTGACAAGAGTGGCCGTCGCAGGCCACAGGCGCGCGAAGACGGCGATTCTTTTGTGGAATCCGCCGACCAGATCATTGCGGCCATCGGCCAGAGTTTGGATACCAACAAGGTGCTCGACAACGTGCCGGCGAAATTGAATCTGAGCGGCTATGTCGCTGCTGATCCGCTTTATGGCCAGACATCGGTTGATTGGTTGTTTGCAGGCGGCGACGCCTCTGACGGCCCGTCCTCGGTGGCGGAGGCCATTGGCGCGGGCGAACGTGCCGCCGTGGGTATAGACAAGCACCTCACCGGCGAGGAGCACGCCTTCTGGCGCGAAGAATACGACGTGGACACTGAATTCGATCCGGACGCCGACCCGGTGGAGGCGCCCCGTGCAAAGATGAAGATGCTCCCCGCCGAACGTCGCGCCCATAATTTTAACGAAGTGGAATTGGCTTTTACCGAAAGCGTTGCCGTGCGCGAGGCCAGACGTTGTCTGCGCTGTGACTATTGCGCTGAGCCCGCTGAAGAAACTGCGAGCCGATAGGCAAAACGCGTAACAAGGAGACACTATAATGCCAACAGTTACGATTGATAATGTAACGGTAGACGCGCCCCAAGGCGCCACGGTGCTTGAGGCCGCGAAACTGGCCGGCATCAACATTCCGACGTTGTGCTATCTCAAAGACGTGCAAGCCATCGGCGCGTGTCGCGTCTGCATGGTTGAAGTCGAAGGTGCGCGTACGCTGCTCGCGTCCTGTGTGACGCCGGTAAACGACGGCATGACCATACATACGAACAGCAAGAAGGCGCGCGAAGGCCGCCGCTCGGTTGTGGAGCTGCTGCTGTCCGATCATGAAGGCGACTGCCAGACCTGTGACCGCAATGAAGACTGCGAACTACAGTCGCTTGCGCGCAGCCTCGGCATCCGCGAGATCACCTACCCCGGTGAAAAGAGCAAGCAATACATTGATGAAAGCACGCCCGCCCTGGTGCGCGACACGGCCAAATGCGTGCTGTGCCGCCGCTGTGTTACGGTGTGCAACGACACCCAGAGCGTGGGCGGCATTTTCCCGCAGAGCCGCGGATTCAGCACGGTGGTGGGCCCTGCTTTCACCAGTAATCTGGATGACGTGGTTTGCGTGCAGTGCGGCCAATGCTCGGCTGTGTGTCCGGTGGGCGCCATTTCCGAGCGCGACCAGGTGCAGGAAGTGTGGGGCGCATTGGATGACCCCGAGAAAACCGTGGTGGTGCAGACCGCCCCGGCCATCCGCGCCGCTTTGGGCGAGTGCTTTGATTTGCCGCCGGGAACGTTGGTCACCGGTAAAATGGTGTCCGCATTGCGCAAACTCGGATTCCACGCCGTATTCGACACCAACTTCACCGCCGACCTTACCATTATGGAGGAAGGCACCGAGTTGTTGACACGGCTGAAGAAAGCGCTTGTGGACAAAGAAGACGTGGCGCTGCCCATGTTCACCAGCTGTTCGCCGGGCTGGATCAAATACCTCGAGTATTTCTACCCGGACATGCTGGACAATCTGTCCACGTGCAAGTCGCCGCAACAGATGTTCGGCGCCCTCGCCAAGACGTATTATGCCGAGAAGATCGGCAAGAAACCGGAAGACATGGTCGTGGTTTCCATCATGCCGTGCACGGCGAAAAAGTACGAGGCCGACCGTCCCGAGATGTACGACAGCGGCGCGAAGGACGTGGATTATGTGCTCACCACCCGCGAACTGGGACGCATGATTAAGGAAGCGGGCATTGATTTTGTCAATCTGTCCGATGACAAACAGGATGCGCCGCTCGGCATGAGCACGGGCGCGGCAGACATCTTCGCCAATACCGGTGGCGTAATGGAAGCGGCGCTGCGCACCGCATGGGAAATTGTGACCGGCACCGAGCTTCCCTTTGACAAGCTACATGTTACCCCTGTGGCCGGCCTTGAAGGCATCAAAGAGGCGGCGGTGACCTTCAAGGGCTGTACGCCCGACTGGTCTTTCCTTGAAGGTGTGGAGGCCAAGGTTGCCGTGGCGCATGGCCTTGGCAATGCCCGCAAGCTGATCGAAAAGATCCGCAACGGTGAAGCCTCCTATCACTTTATCGAGATCATGACCTGTCCCGGCGGTTGTATTGGCGGCGGCGGACAACCACGCATTACGACCAACGAAGTGCGCATGAAACGCATTGAGGCCATCTATAAGGAAGACGAAGGCCGCGAATTGCGCAAGTCCCATGAAAATCCGGAAGTGACGCAGATTTATGAAGAATTCCTGGGCAAGCCGCTCGGTGAAATTTCCCACAAACTGCTTCATACCAAATATGTGCCTCGCGAGCGCGTCTAGCGGGCGCCGGGCAAAACGATAATACGATCTTGGGAAAACGCCCTACACGTTTCCCCATGACTGACACTACCGGAACGCGGTCGGTTGCTTATCAGCGCCGACCGCGGTTCTGTTTTTGCGCCTGCTGAATATTGATTTTTACGTTACCGAGGATTATGTGGTAAGATAATAGCAGAAGGCATCATGTGGCGCCGGGAGCGTTGAACGGCGCGGTACGCAAGACGAGGCAATGCGCTTGGTGACGGTCGGCGGTCGCCGACCGTCACATCGTGTTAGCCCGGATATTTCACCAGGTTTCGTCGTGAGCCTGTGAAGATTGCGCCAGAGCAGGTGCTTTGCGCAGGCCGCCGGCTGACAGCGTGTTAGTACACGTCGAAGTCGGCGGGCAAGC
>SKQZ01000355.1 GCA_007118765.1 Candidatus Hydrogenedentota bacterium | reverse complement strand
CTAAAGGTATGCGGCATATCCGTACTGTTTTGTGGAGAAAAGCGTGCGCGAAAGAAAAACAATAGACATGGCACGGCGGTTATTCACCGGCGTCGGGTGCCTGTTGCTTGCCTTATGGGCGACGGCAACATACGCCCAAGATACGCCGTGGGCGGATGCGGTGGTGTCGTATCACGCCATTGATCCCGTGCCGGGGTTCACTGATCCCTATAAGACGCTGGGCAAGCCGGTGGGGGGCGGCGTGTATGCCGCGGATCAGTCCAGTGTCTATTCCATTGGTCGTCCCGGCGCTGATCCGGGCAGTTACATTACCCTCAAATTCAACACGCCCATCGAAAACGACCCGAACAATCCCGGCGGTTTCGATTTCATTATCTACACCAATTCCTTCTGGGTGGGCGGCGATCCGAATCTTCGGTGGGTGGAGCCTGCGCTGGTGGAGATCAGCGAAGACGTAAACGGCAACGGCATCCCCGATGATCCGTGGTATGTGATTCCCGGCAGCCGCAATCTTGACCGCTCCATATTGCCCGAAGGCATTCCCAATCCCGATCCCCCGCTGGCGGGCATTGTGGCCAATCCGAACACGGACGGCACGGAGTATGACTGGGGGTATGCGGGGTTGTCGCCCACACTGCCGGAATACCTGGACAACTACATGCGGCCGGACGACCCGTACACGGTGGGGCTGACGCCCGGCAGTGGCGGCGGGGACGCATTCGACATTTCATGGGCGGTGGATGATGACGGGAATCCCGCGAATTTGGAGCGTATTCACTTTATCCGCATCAGCGCGTTTATCAACGACCATGTGGAACCTTTCGGCTATATCACGCCCGAGATTGTGGCGGTGGCGGCTGTTGCGCCGGATATTGACAGCGATGATGACGGCATCCTGGACGCCTACGAGGTGCGCGTGGCCGGCACCGACCCGAACCGACCGGAGAGCACGGTGTTGCCTTTGGAGCGGCCCATCGAATACGGCGGCAGCCCCGCGGGCACACTGCTGGGCGAAGCAAGCGACGCCGACGGCAATCGCATTGCCTTTTATTCTGCCGGACCGCGCACGGGTCAGCGCGAGCGCAATTGTGCTGTGGATATTGATGCACAGGCAACGGCGCCGCCCGGAGAGGCGCCGGACGGCTTGATTATGAGCGGCGCATGTCGCGCGTTTATTGCGGCGGCATCCGATTTTCAGACGACCCAGATTCAGGACGCGGCATTCACCATTGCCTACACCGCCGCAGAGATTGAAAACCTGAACGAGCGCAAGCTGGAGCCTTTTCGCTTTGACGGCGACGCCTACACACGGGACGGCATTTCGTCCATCGAACGCGACCTCGTGAGCAATGAACTGACCTTTCGTTCGCGCTATCCCGGTCTGTTTGTGTTGGCTTCCGAACCGGGCATTGGGGATGAAACGCCGGGCATGAGCGTCATTACCCTGCTGGCCACGCCGGAGGACGGTGTTGTGGCCGACGGCGAAGCAGAGGCGCTCATTTCCTCAGAACCCATTATGTTGCCCGATGACACGCCCGCGCCCGAAGGCATGTTGTTTACGGTAACGGTAACCCCTGACTATCTTGCCACGGTGGTCACGCCCGATGCGGCGCCCGACACGCCGGGAACACAGGTTGCCGCCTCGGCGGAAAGCGCCATTGCGGTGGCATTGCGTGCCACCACCACCGCGGGGCAGGCAACCGTGCGTATTGCCTCCCTTGATGAAACGGTGGTGGGCCAGACCGCCTACCCCTTTGTCGCGGGCATGCCCGCCGGTCCCGTGGCGATCACGCCGTTAAATCCAAACGCCACCGCGCCCGGACCCATCCATTTTACAACGGATATGTTGCGGGACATGCACGACAACGTGCTTGAAGATGGGCGGCATGTCACCATCGTGGTGGAGGGCGGTCGGTGTGTGAGCACCGACATGGCGCCTGCATTGCCGGGACACCAACTGCACACCACGCAGGGCAGGCTGTACTTTTCCGTTCTGGCGGATGGGGAGGATAAAACGGACGATACCGCCACAGTTCGGATACGTTTGTATGCGGATGCTGATTGCATCCATCTTGTTGGCGATGACACGTTTGTGTTCGATGTTGTTGCCATGCCGTTGCGCACGGCGGCTATGATGGTGTTGGCGGTGTTGTTGGCAAGCATGGGCATGTTGCTGCTGAAAACGAACAGCGGGACGCACACCGGACGAAGAAGACGGATGGGCGGCTTCACGCTTATCGAGCTGCTTGTGGTCATCGCCATCATCGGCGTGTTGGCGGCGTTGTTATTGCCCGCGCTCAGCCGCGCCCGTGCCCAGGCGCGATCAGCGCAGTGCATCAACAATCTGCGTCAGTTATACCTGGCAAACACCATGTATGCGTCAGAGCACAACGGCCATTATGTACCCGCGGCGGCGGACATGTTTGATTTCATGCTGCCCGGCGTGGAGCCGGACCACTTTGGCGGACGCCATCGGTGGCACGGCGCCCGGGAAACGCCCAACCAGATCACGCCGTTCGAGCCTGAAAAGGGGCCGTTGTTTGAGTATCTGCCCGACGGACGGGTGCGCGAATGTCCCGTGTTCTTTGAGTATACCGGGCACGATCCGACAGCCAACACGTTTGAAGCGGGTGCGGGCGGTTACGGCTACAACATGGCCTATGTAGGCTCCATGCTGTCGGTGATGGAGGATCCGGTGCGTGCCGTGCGTCAGGGCATGCCGGACAGCCGCATTGCCAATCCCTCGCGCACCATCATGTTTGCCGATGCCGCCATGCCGCAGCAGGGACGGCTGGTGGAATACAGTTTCATTGAGCCGCCGCGGCCTGTGTCTTACGCCCATCCACGCGGCAAGGAAAGCGGTCAGAATTCGCCTTCCATACACTTCCGGCATTACGGCCGCGCCAACGTGGTATGGTGTGACGGGCACATCAGCAACGAGCGTTTTGCGTGGGCGCCGGATACCAACATATACGGCGCGTCCAATGCCCGGTGGAACATTGGTTGGTTCGGCCCCGAAGACAACAGCCTTTTCGACACATACAAGCCGATTGTTGGCATGACGCAACAAGACCGGCGTTAACGTAGCATTGCATGCCCGATTAACCGTTTAGTTTTGATTCGAAGAAATGCCGCGAGAAAGCTTTTTCGATTTCGGCGCAGAAAAACACCCCTATGCCCACGCCAAACGGCGCCAGCCAGTGCAAGGGGTGCATGGAAACGGTTTCAAACCATAGCTGCATGAACGGCGCGTAAACAAAGGCCAACTGTATCACGACCAGTACGCCCACCGCCACCCATGCGGCGTTGTTGTCGAACAACCGCTTGATGCTGAGGCTGGATGCCTGCAAGTAACGGGCATTGAACAAGTAAAACGCCGTGCCCACCACAATCGTACAGACCGCCTGGGTTCTGGCCAGTTCCAATGCGGCGCCCCGGCCTTGACTCACCAGGAATACAATGACCGTTGCGCCGCCGATAAGTACGGAAACAAAGGCGATGCGCCATAACAGCACAAAACCGAGTATGGGCGCGCCCGGTTTGCGCGGCGGCCGGTTCATTACATTGGGCTCCGAAGGCTCAAGGGACATGGCCAGCGCCAGCGTTACGGAAACCACCATGTTGACCCAAAGAATCTGCACGGGCGTAAGGGGCAGTTCGAGGCCAAACAGCACCCCGGCCAGCATCACCAGCCCTTGGGCGCCATTGGTGGGCAGTATGAAAAGTATGGCCTTGCGCAGGTTATCGTAAATGGTGCGCCCTTCTTCGATGGCGCGTTCTATGGACGTAAAGTTGTCGTCGGCCAGCACGATTTCCGCCGCCTCCTTGCTCGCCTCGGTGCCTTTGATGCCCATGGCAATGCCCACGTCGGCGCGTTTCAATGCGGGGGCGTCGTTTACGCCGTCGCCGGTCATGGCCACCACTTCCCCCTTCGCCTGAAGCGCTTTCACAAGCCGCAGTTTGTGTTCCGGGCTGGTGCGCGCGAAAATGGCCGCTTCTTGTGCTATCTGCACCAGTTCTTCATCCGAGGCGGCTTCCAATTCCGCGCCGGTGACAACTCGTTCGCCGTGGTCAATGCCCATCTCGTGGCCGATGGCCTTGGCGGTGCCCGCATGGTCGCCGGTAATCATCTTGACATTGATGCCCGCTTGGTAACAGGCCTTGATGGCTTCGATGGCTTCCGGTCGCGGCGGATCAATAATGCCCACCACACCCAGAAACACCATGTCGTGTTCGAGGTCTTCTTCTTTTAACGTATCCATGCTGCCGTCCACATCGCGTGCGGCGGCGGCAAGTACGCGCAACCCCTGACTGCCTAATTCCTCCACCTGCTGTTCCCAGAAACCACGGTCCAGTTCTTCAAGGGCATTATCCTTGCCGCGCTGATGTTGGCACAGGTTCATCAACGCATCCGGCGCGCCTTTGAGCAGGATGTGCTGCCGGTTGTCCGCAACATGAACCAAGGTTGCCATGTACTTGTGTTCGGAGTCAAAGGGAATGTCGCTTACACGTTCGTATTGTTTGGGCTGCAAGCCCGCCTTCCGTGCCAAAGCGCGCAGCGCGCCCTCCATGGGTTCGCCGGTGACCTCCCACTGGCCGTCCTTGTTTCGCAATTCGGCATCGTTGCAAATGCCCATCACCTCCACCAAGGATTCCAGTGCGGGATAATCACCAACCGCAACCGCCGTATCGCCGCTGCTGATTTCGCCTTCGGGCGCGTACCCTTCGCCGGAGACGCCAAAATCGTCTTCCCGCGTGACAATATGGCGCACCGTCATCTCGTTGCGCGTGAGTGTGCCGGTCTTGTCCGAGCAAATGACCGTGACAGAGCCCAGCGTTTCCACGGCATTGAGCCTGCGGGTAATGGCGTTGCGTCCTGCCATGCGTTGCACGCCCAAAGCCAGGGTAATGGTAAGGATGGCAGGCAGACCCTCGGGGATAACGGCCACGGCAAAGCCGATGGCCGCAAGGAAGAGGTCGGTGATGCTGAAATCGTGGAAGATAAAGCCAAAGAAGAACATGAAGGCGGCCATACTGACGATGATGATGGACAGCACCTTGCCAAACTGCGCCATCTGGCGGGTGAGCGGCGTGGCGATCTTCTCTACTTCACGCACCATGGTGCTGATGCGCCCCAGTTCCGTTTCCGTGCCGGTGGCCGTCACCATGCCCGTGCCGTTACCCGCTGTTACCAGCGTCCCGGAATAGGCCATACTGTACCTGTCGCCCAAGTCGGCATCGCCATCCACGGGCACCGCCTCTTTCTTGACCGGCTCGGATTCGCCGGTAAGGGCGGCTTCCTCAATGCGCAGATTGGCGATTTTGAACAAGCGGATGTCCGCCGGCACACGGTCGCCCGAGCGCAACCGCACGATATCGCCGGGCACAAGCTCTTCGGCGTCAATCTCCGTCCATTCCCCGTCGCGGCGCACATGAGCGCCAAGGGAGAGCATTTTGCGAATGCCCTCCAAGGCCTTTTCGGCCTTGCCCTCCTGAATAAAGCCGATGGTGGCGTTGATAACCACCACCGCCAGAATAACGCCCGTGTCCACCCAATGGCCGAGCAGGGCGGTGGTAAGCGCCGCCACAAGCAGGACGTATATCAGAACATCGTGAAAATGCTTGAAAAAGCGTTTCAGCAGCCCTTCTTTTTCAGGTTCGGCGAGCCGGTTGTAGCCAACCTTTTCCAGTCGGTCCGCAGCCGCCTTATTGGTAAGGCCGTCCTGCTGACTTTCCAATTGTTGCACAACATCTTCCGCCGACAGCGCATGCGGGTTCTTCACGAGAAACGGCGGCGTCTTTTCTGACATATCCTGCCCTTTATTGTTGTGCCGTTGCCGTGACGATTCCTGAGCAACGCCGTCCGACAGCAGGCAACGGCTTCTTCAGCATTGTCATGACGACTCCACTTCCAAGCACGCATTTCGTGCGCGTTTTGACAGCAACACAATATCACGCAGGTCTTCTTCGTTTCGCGCATGAAGCCATCGTTGTTTAAAGCCGGGCTCTTCAACAATGTGCGCAATCGCCATGAGTGCTTTCAGGTGAAAGTTGCGCTCGTCCCGGGTGCCGAAAAGTACAAACGCGGCGGTTACCGGGGCCTCGGCGCCGGGAAAGTCAATGCCCTTGAGGCACCGCACCAGCAACATGTCAAAAAGATTTTCCCCGTCCACCACAATATGCGGGATGGCCAGCCCCGGCTTCAGCACCGTGCTCGACTCTTCTTCCCGGGCGATGAACTTGCGAAACAGTCGTGCCTCATCCGCGCCGGTCTTGGCACTGATGCGCGTTGCCAATGTTTTGAGGAAAGCGTCTATTTCCATGCTTTCGCCCAAGTCAAGCACCTCGCATTTCTTTACAATGGCATCGAAATGGTCCTGCTCCACTTCGTCCCGCTCCAAGGCAATGTGCTTGAGCTCATCTTCCAGGCCACGCCCGAAGAACTCGCGCGAAATCATGCGTTGCACCATGTGAACAAAGGCGTATTCACGGTCAATGCGAGAGTATACGTATCCGAAATACCAAAGCAGTGCCAGCAGCGCCAAGCCGCCCGTCATTAGCAACGGCACAGGCCCCATGCGCACCAGAACAATGGTGTATATGATAATGGCGGCAAATTGAATCCACGGCGTGAAAGGTACGTGAAAGGTTGGGCGGTAGTTCTTGATGCCGCTGTGGCGCATGATGACCACCGACAGATTTACAAGCATAAATACCACCATCAAAGATGCCGAGGCCGCTTTCACCAAGTCTGAAATCTGTAGAAAGGCGATGGTGACACACATGAAGGCGCTGGTAAGCAATATGGCCACATACGGCGTGTGGAACCGATGACTGGTAAGACCGATGGCTGCCGGCAGCAGTCCGTCGCGTCCCATGGCCATGGGGGAACGCGCCGCTGACAGAATGCCGGCGTTGGCCGTGGTCACAAACGCCAAAAACGCAGCGATTTGCACCGCCGTGTATCCAACGATGCCAATGGTCATGTCCGCGCCCAAGGCAATGGGCGAGAAGCTTTCGGCCAGTTGAGCAGGCGGCGTTACGCCTACGGTTACGAAAACAACCAGCACATAAAAGATATTGATGACGAAAAAGGCCAGGAATATGCCCAACGGAATGTTGCGCCCCGGATTGCGTACTTCACCGGATACATTCGCGACCTTTGTCAGGCCGCCGTAGGAAACGAACACCATACCCGCAACCACAAACATTGAGCCCCATCCGTCGTTCAAAAACGGGGTGAAGTTTACAGGGTTGGCGTGAAACATGCCCAAAATCACATACCACGCCAGAATCACCAGCAGGCCAAATACCAGCACAACCTGAAAGCGGCCGGTGCTTTTCACGGAAACAAGATTCAATGTGGTAAAAGCCATGCACGCCAGTATGGCCACCATCTTAATGGTCCACTCATCGGCGTTCGGCATGGCCAATTTTGCCAAAGTGCCAATGCCCACCAAGGCGAAGGCGGCTTTCAGGCTTACGGATACCCAATCGGCAAAGCCAGTAAACGTGCCGGCAAACGGGCCGAGACTGCGCACAATAAAGAAATAACTGCCGCCGGACTGCGGCATGGCCGTGGCCAGCTCGCATTGGCACAACGCTGCGGGAATCATCAACAGCCCAGCCAGAAAATACGACAAGATTACAGAAGGACCGGTTTGTGCGAATGCAATGCCAGGCAATACGAACAAGCCGGAACTGACCATTGCGCCTGCTGCAATCGCGAATACATCTACAAGCGTTAAATCTTTTTTCAGCGGCATGTATGTCTCCGTGGACAAAATGATGGTTGGAGCGTTTGGAATTCTGCATATTCCCAAGAAAACAAATGCCCAGGCGCATGCGCAGCAAACGAAGACTGTTGCATGGCAGGACGCGGACGGGCAGGCGCAGTGGGAACGGGCATGGTGGTTTGTCCCAAACCGGTATGGCTATGCGCCAGGATATCGGCGCGGCTGCGGCATTTCCATTTATGGCAATGGTGTAACAAAAGATACACTACACGTGGCAACGCATGCCCATGGGCCGTTCGGGCCGCGTGTCCGGTGGTGGCGTGCCAATCAGCCATAAATGCCCTTCATTAGTTCCGTAAACCGTGCTTCATTACGATAACCGGAGGTGTATTATACATAACAGGTTGTGATAATTTCACCTTTAATTTCGGATATTTTCTTGGCGACACACCGCCTGCTATTCGACAGGCCTGTTTCTTTGGGGTAAATTATTGACAACGGGTGCGCACTTGTTGAAAAATAATAGAGTGCCGATGTGTTGGCGTATTTTTCAGGAGAATTGCGTGTGCAGTTGATTGAAGAACAGAGCATGCCCTTGGAGGGCAGCGAAATACTTGTGGTAGGCGGCGGCAAAGGCGGTGTCGGCAAGACCTGCTTTGCCGTGAACCTTGCCATAGAAATTGCACGGCGCGGGTGGCGCACGGTCTTGTTGGATGCCGATTTAAGCTGCTCGAATGTGGAGGCGGTGTTGGGTGTCCAGTGTGATACCCAGCTGGACGAGTTCTTTTACAAAAAGGGCGCCAAGACGCTTGACCATGTTATTCGTGATACCGCGTATGAGAATTTGCGTCTGGTGCCGGGCACAACGGGGTTGATTGACGTAGCCAACCCGCGCTATCAGTTAAAGGTGGCGCTTATTCGGGAATTGCGAAAGCTCGGCGCCGACCTTGTGCTGATTGATTTGGATGCGGGCGCACACCTGAACACGCTTGACTTTTTCCTGATGGCAGCGGATAATGGGATGCTGGTAATCACGCCGGAACGCACAAGCATTGACAACGCCTTCAAATTTTTGCGGGCGGCCTTGTTCCGGCGCATCACACGGTTCTATAATTCCAAGGAAGTTGCGCTGTTGCTGAAACGTTGCCAGACCTTGTCGGAGTTTATTGGGTGTGTGCACAGCAGCGATATGCTGGACACGGCAACGGGCGAACAGGTCATTGCGGAAATCACCGCGTTGGCCCGTTCCATGCGTCCTCGCATTGTTGTGAACAAAGCGACAAACGTGTATGAGTCGAAAATAGCCGCCAACATATTGAGCAAACATGCGCGGCAACACTTGATGATAGAACCGGAGCTGTTGGGGCATCTTTATTTTGATCGCCATGTGTCCGAGGCTGTAAACTCAGGGATGCCCTTTGTGATAGGACAACCGAAACGCAAGATCAGTGCTTGCATAGCCGACATGGCAAACAGACTAGGATACTTCTAACCATGACACAAGACAACGCCCCCAAACCCGCACCCCCGGAAGCCGGCAAGTCTGCGGCAAATCCCAACCCCTCCGCTGATCGCAAGTCCTTTGAGAAACTGAATGAAGCCGG
>SKQZ01000326.1 GCA_007118765.1 Candidatus Hydrogenedentota bacterium | reverse complement strand
TTCGCCTTCAGCGGCATCCTCGTCATTGTCCTGCATAGTCACGGCGGAGATGGGCGCATGGGCAAGCGCATACGCCGCCATGGCGTCTTGGTCCGGTTGTTGCATTGACAGGTGCTCGCGAATCTGCTTGCCGGTGGCCGCAACGTCCACATGGACACCCTTGACGTTTACACACACCGCGCTCAGGTCTTCAAGGCCAAGCAGGCCCTGTGCCGTGGTGGTCAGGCACGCCGCCACAATCTTCGCGCACTGGCGCGCGCCCAGCGCAGCGCAATTCTGAAGCACCACATCCGCATCAATACGGGCGCGTCGTCCGTCATTATCCGGGCGCACATCAACCTTAATGGTATATACCTCCGGCATACGACGCATCATCTTCAACAATACTTTTTGAATGGGGCGCAATTGCAGCACAATATCGCCATTGGGCCCCTTGAATGTAATGACGGCGTTACGCTTGGACGGGATTATCGGGAGTACGCCATATAGCCCTCCGGCGATAAGCAGGATTCCAAAAATCGCGCCGGGGATACGCAGATTCAGCTCGCCGCTTTCCTGCTGCGGCCAATGCTCCAGAGCATACTCATAGGCAATTTGCGCATAGTTCACGTCCAAAACAAGACCCAGCATGAACAGGCCGCTGACAAAGGCCAGCAGACATACGGCTTTCATGATTGCGAGCTTCATTATCAAAATCCTTTGCTTTGTCTTGCAGGCCGACGTTTCAGACGGCGATGCGCTTGCATACTATTACCTAGTGCCCCTGATTCTATCACAAAACCACCGTAGTTCGCGAAGCGTTTTCCGTGCGGGCGCGGGAAATTATTTGACTGTATCCACTGTTATGCTCTATCATGACACGCTATTTGTGTGCCCGGAGCACATTGAAGTTAGTCAGGCACAGTTCTGTCTTGATATACTATCCATAAATAACTTTGTCTGCGGGAACTATCGGTGTAAACAACAAGAGGCGTAATAGTATGAGTGGAAACGTAGCAATTGAAGCCATGTCCTACGAAATCCCAACCCAGCGTGTGCTGTCGTCGTGGATTGAAGACCAAATAGGCGACACAATGACACGGCTCGGCGTCCCCAAAGGTACGCTGGAGGCGCTTACGGGCATTAAAGAACGTCTTTTCTGGGATCCGGGCGTGATGCCCAGCGATGTGGCCACCCGGGCGGCGCAGAAGGTGATTGAGGTCGCCGGCATAGACCCCCGCAAAATTGGCGTCATTATCAACGCGTCGGTGTGCAAAGACTATATTGAACCGTCGGTGGCGTCCATGGTGCATGCCAAACTGGGCTTGTCGCCTGATTGCGTCAACTATGACATCAGCAACGCGTGCCTCGGTTTCCTGAACGCCATGGAAAGCGTGTCGCTTATGATTGAAACAGGCCAGGTGGAATATGGCTTGATAGTGGACGGCGAAGGGGCACGTGAATTTGTGGAGTCCACCATCAAACGGTTGCAGCAGCCTGACGTGGACATGGATACGTTCTACAGCAATTTCGCCACTTTGACACTGGGTTCCGGCGCGGTGGCCATGTTGCTTTGCCATAAGGACAAAGCGACTTCGGGTCATGTTCTTAACGGCAGCGTAAACCTTGCCGCCACGGAATATAACCGGTTGTGTTTCGGGCAGCGCGATTTTCTGTTTACCGATGCGAAAGCACTGTTGGTGGCCGGGGTGGATTTGGCGGCAAAGACATGGAAAGTGGCCAGCCGAAGGCTCAGTAATTGGAGCGACAAGACCATAGACCGGTATATCCCGCACCAGATCAGTCACGCCAATACACAGGCTTTCACCAAAACGCTGGAGTTGACGCTGGACAAATTTGCGTTGACGTTCCCAACACTCGGGAACATCGGGCCGGCGTCATTGCCCATTACACTGGCCGTGGCCGCGGAAAAGTGCATGATTAAGGCCAACGATCATGTCGCGCTTATTGGCATTGGCAGCGGTCTGAATTGTTCCATGATGAGTGTCAAATGGTAGTGGACACGGGCCCGTTCAAGGCGTTGTATCCGTTCGACTCGCATTGGTTTGATGCCAATGGCGTACGAATGCACTACCTTGATGAAGGCCCGGAAAGCGGCGGGGAACGCACTGCCGCCGTCGTCATGGTTCACGGCAATCCCACGTGGTCCTTCTATTATCGCAATCTTGCGGTGGCGGCCCGGCAAGAGCATCGCGTTATTGTGCCGGACCACATCGGATGCGGGCTGTCAGACAAGCCACAGGCCTATGCCTATACGCTACAACAGCATACCGACAACCTGGAAGCGCTCATTGAGCATTTGGGTCTGGAAAAAGTTACCCTTGTGATGCACGACTGGGGCGGCGCCATCGGCATGGGGTATGCCCTGCGCCACCCGGAAAAGATCGCGGGGTTTGTGGCGCTCAATACGGCGGTCTTCTTCCCGCCGCGTATCCCGCGACGCATCAGGATGTGTCGTATCCCCGGTTTCGGCGCGTTGTTGGTGCGTGGCCTGAACGGATTTCTGTTGGCCGCACTGGTGTTTGCCACCAAACAACACAAACGGTTCAGTCGGCCTGTGCGCCGGGGCTATCTCGCGCCCTATAACAGCTGGCGCAATCGCATTGCCATCCACCGGTTTGTTGAGGACATTCCGCTGGAGCCTGACCATATCACGCGGCCCGTGGTGGATGCCCTCACGCCAGGTCTGGCGCAGTTTCGTGAACACCCCATGCTCATCTTCTGGGGCAACGGCGACTTTTGTTTTACCGCGCGCGACTTCCTGCCTCACTGGAAAACCCATTTTCCAAATGCAGAAATCCATACCTACGACGATGCCGGACACTTTGTGCTGGAAGATGCACACGAACGGATTGTGCCCCGGGCATGCGCTTTTTTTAATGAGATTCAGTAGGGAAAGGAACTGATATGGAGCACTACAACATTTCCCAAGGGCTGGTGGACATGGCCAAACGCGCTCCTTTTCGTCCCGGGATTATTTTGCCTGCCGGACGCAACGCGCAGGGGCGTTCAAAATTCATCCAACTTAGTTTTCAGCAAATGAACGCGTTGTGCGACCGGTATGCCAATGGCCTCTCAGCATACGGCATAAGCAAGGGGCAGCGCGTGTTGTTGCTTATCCGTCCGGGGACGGAGCTTATTGCGGTCTGTTTTGCCTTGTTAAAGATTGGAGCCGTGCCGGTACTGATAGACCCGGGCATGGGTCTGAAGGCGTTTTTGCAGTGCGTTTCCGAGGCGGCGCCGGAGGCCATGATTGCCATCCCCATTGGCCATCTGATTCGGCGGATTTTCTCGAAGTCGTTTCAGACCGTGCAGCGCGCCGTTACCGTGGGCGGGCGTCGGTTCCCCGGCACGGCGGCATTGGAACAGATATGCCCGGAAAACAAAGAGTCTTTTCCCGTTGCCGAAACGGCGCTGGAGGATGAGGCCGCCATTGCGTTTACCTCCGGCGGCACGGGCATTCCCAAGGGCGTTTTGTATTTGCAGGGCATGTTCCAGGAAGTGATACGTTCCATGCGCGAAGATCTGGACATGGCCGAGGGCGAGATACATCTGGCGGCCATGTATATTTTTGCTCTCTTTAACCCCGCGCTGGGCGTTACCACGGTCATTCCCGATATGGACGCACGCAAAACGGCGCAGGTGAACCCCGCCTATCTGGTGGAGGCGATTCAAACCCACGGCGTCACCCTCAGCATGGGTTCTCCCACCATCTGGAAGAAAGTGAACCGCTATTGTCTGGAAAACGATATCCGACTGCCCTCGGTAAAACATATCTTTATTTTCGGCGCGCCTGTGGCGCCCACCGTGATTCGGGAACTCAGCGAGGTGTTGGACGGCGGCAAGGTATGCACACCCTATGGCGCTACGGAAGCGTTGCCCATCACCACCATTGATAACACCGAATTGCTGGGGGACATTGCCGAAAAAACGGAACAAGGCGCCGGGGCGTGTGTGGGCAGGCCCGTCAGCGGTGTTCGGTTGTGTATCATCCCCATCAGCGACGATATCATTGAGAAATGGGACGATGCCCTGGCGTTGCCGCCGGGCGAAGTGGGCGAAGTGGTGGTCACGGGCGTGATGGTTACGCGCGAGTATCTGAATCGGCCCGAGGCAACCGCACAAGCCAAGATTTATGGCGACGACGGCGTATGGCATCGCATGGGCGATATCGGGTATCTGGACGATGCCGGGCGCTTGTGGTTTTGCGGGCGCAAGGCCCATCGCGTACAAACGGAAGCGGGCTTGATGTTGCCGGTGCCTTGCGAGAGCATTTTTAATCAGCACCCCAAAGTCGCCCGTACCGCGCTGGTGGGCGTAGGCGAGCCGGGCAAGCAACGTCCCGTGCTGGTGGTGGAGTTATTGCCCGAATATGCAAAGGCCGACGATAAGATGCGCCAACACATTGCGGACGAATTACGCGAACGGGGCGCGAAACATGAGCACACGCGCACCATTCAGGACATACGTTTTCACCCCGCTTTTCCTGTGGATGTACGTCACAACGCCAAAATACAGCGCCAGAAACTTGCCGAATGGGCAGCCAAAAACGTGTAGACAGTTGCTTTTCAACACCTTGTCCGGCGCTGTACCGTATGTTTCACCGTTTTTGCGGCGGATTGCCTTTGTATGGAGCAGCATTTCCCCCGAAATGATGGTATAATTTGGGTGGATAGCTTAAATCTGTTTATAGTGCCATAGATTATGGCGATATGCTATGATAAATGTTGTTCTTTTAAACCGTTACACAGGAATTATGCGCCATGAAAACTGAACGTACCTTACGCACGGCATGTTGCATGCTGCTTGCGCTGGCGGGTGCCGTGGGCGTCCTGTCAGGGTGTGGGGGGCGCAGCGAGCCGGAATCTTATGCCACCATCACCATTGACAGCGCACCGGAACAGGGCGCTTCCGTACTCATGTATGGCGTGGAACATGGTGAAACGCCCGTAACCATAACAGACGTTGCGCCGGGGGAGTACGAAGTTGTTTTGCGGCTGGACCGGTACCGCCGCAAGTTCGAGGAAATAAGCGTAACCGAAGAGCCTGAACAAAGCTTCGTCGTTGAGATGGAGCCCATCACGGGCACCTTGACAATAACGTCCAGCCCGGAAGGCGCGGAGGTGCTTCTCGATGGCGAAGTGATTGGCGAAACGCCCATTTACCGTCATGTGTTGCAGGTGGGTGAGTACAGTTACACCGTCAACCACCCCCATGCGTATCCCGTGGAAAATACCTTCACGCTGGAAGACGGGTTTAACATGGAGTTCAGCCATCAATTGCGGGCCATGGAGGCCGAGCTGCATGTTCACTCGCGACCCAGTTCCGCTGATATCTGGCTGAACAATATCCGGCAGGGCGAGCGCACGCCGGCCACCTTCCGGTTGCGGCCGGGGAAATACCTGGTGAGTGTGCATACCGACGGCCATCTGCAAGGGGACGAGTTGGTGGAGTTGGCGGCAAACGATTCTGAAACCGTGCAGCTGACCTTGCCGCCAGGCAAGGTGCCCCAAGGCATGGTGCTGGTGCCCGCCGGCGAGTTTATCATGGGTTCGGACGAGCGTGCGCCGGACGAACGCCCCGAACGCAGAATACATCTGGATGCCTTCTATATTGACCGCTTTGAAGTGACAAATCAAGCGTTCAAACGGGTGTTTCGGTCTCATGACTACCCCGACGGCCATGACAATTACCCCGCGCTGGGCGTGTCATGGACACAGGCCGTGCGGTATTGTGAGGCGGTGGGCAAACGCCTGCCCACCGAAGCGGAACGTGAAAAGGCGGCACGCGGCACGGATGGCCGTGAATATCCCTGGGGCGAAGTCTTCGAGCCCGGCATGGCGAACACGGCTGAATCCGGAATAGGAAGGGCCACGCGGGTGGGCAGCTATTTTGCCAGCGCATCGCCATACGGATGCATGGACATGGCCGGGAATGCCTACGAATGGACGGCCGACTGGTACGAAGCCTACCCGGGCAATAGAGACGTGACCAAGGATTACGGCCAGATATTCCGTGTGCTCCGGGGCGGTTCGTTCAGGAGCGACAAGTTTGACGTGCGGTGCGCCGCCCGGCATTTTGACCGGATGGATGCGAAACGAAGCGACTATGGTTTCCGCTGTGCCATGAATGCGCGGGAATGAACGCGCGCCGGAATGCGTTTTCGAACAAGTGTATTGCGTGGTACTGGAAGGAAATGCCATGGAATGTAATAATGTGCCGTTTCAGAAAATCGTGTTTGTTTGTCTGAATGAACGCGAATCCGGTGTGTGCTGTGCCAATCATGACGCCGAGAACATTCATGCCCGGTTGAAGGCGGCCATAAAGCAGCGCGGTTGGGATACGCTGGTACGGGTGAGCCGTGCGGGATGTATGAACCGCTGCATGTTGGGACCGAATGTCATGGTGTTTCCCGACAACCGCTGGTATTCCGGCGTAACCGATGAAGACATTGCCACGATTTTGGATGATATTACGAAGGGTGTTGTTGTGCCGTAACACGGCGCGGCAATCGGGAGAAAAGAATGACCACAATGACTGCTGACGGGCATATCCGTGTGTCCCGCCAAGACGGCGTGATGACGGTGATGTTTAATCGCCCCGAGAAAAAGAACGCTTTGACGCACGCCATGTATGAGGCCATGATTGAGGCGTTGCAATCTGCTGAATCCGACGCCCAGGTGCGCGCTTTATGTTTTCGTGGCGCGGGCGGCTGCTTCACCAGCGGCAACGACTTGAAAGATTTTTTGGGGAATCCGCCCTCTGATGCTGAAAGCCCGGTAATGCGTTTTCTACACGCCATTATTGACGCCCGGAAACCGTTGGTCGCCGCGGTGCAAGGACCGGCCATCGGTATCGGAACCACCATGTTGCTCCATTGCGATGTGGTGATTGCGGCCCCGGACGCCACCTTCCAAATGCCCTTTACCAAACTGGCCTTGTGTCCGGAGGCAGGCTCAAGTTATCTTTTGCCAAAGGTGGTGGGCGCCACCCGTGCGTTGTCGTTGCTGCTGACCAGTCAGACCATAGACGCCGACACCGCCGCGCAGTGGGGACTTGTTTCCGAGCTGGTTTCCGCGACAGACTTTGATGCCGAGGTGGAAGCGCGTTTGTCCGTGCTTGCGGCATTGCCGCCCGAGGCGGTGCGCACGACCAAAGCGTTGGTGCGCGACCCCATGCGCGAGGCCCTGCATGCTGCCGTGGACCGCGAGGCGGCACAGTTCCTGCAGCGGCTCATGTCCGCGGAGGCTGCGGAAGCGATGCAGGCTTTTCTGGAGCGGCGGCCGCCCGATTTCAGTCGCTTCGAATAGCCCGGCGCGTGCGAAACCGAAAAAGGAAACACCATGACGGAAACGTTACATGCCGAGTTGGCGGTTATTGGTGCGGGGCCGGGCGGCTACGCCGCCGCCTTTCACGCCGCCGACCTGGGCCTTGATGTCGTGTTGTTGGACGTGGCGCCCAATCCCGGCGGCACCTGCCTATACCGCGGGTGTATCCCGTCGAAAGCCTTGCTGCATGTGGCCAAGCTGGTGAATGATGCCCGGGAAGCGGAAGCGTGGGGCCTGACGTTTCAGCCGCCGGAAATGGACTTCACCAAAATGGACCGGCGCACCCAGGAAGTGATCGCCACCATGACCCGCGGCCTCGGCCAATTATGTTCCGCGCGCAAGGTGCGCTATGTGCAGGCGCGGGCGGCGTTCATTGATACCCACACGCTGGCGGTGTTTCACGGCGACGGGTCGGAAGACATTCTAAAGGCCGACCACGTTATCATTGCCACGGGTTCGCGGCCGGCCTTGTTCGGCCCCCTTATCAGATCGCCGCGCCTGATGAACTCAACCAACGCACTGCGGGTGCAAGATATCCCGTCATCATTATTGGTGATTGGCGGCGGTTATATCGGGCTGGAGCTGGGTTCTGTTTACGCTTCGTTGGGGGCGCGTGTGACGGTGGCCGAGTTGTCGGACGGCTTGTTGCCCGGCGCAGACCGCGAGTTGGTGGCGCCGCTGGCCGGGCGACTCGAAAAGCTGATGCACGAGATATTGCTTGCCACCAAGGTCACGGATATGCAGGTCAAAGATGATGGGGTGCATGTGGTGCTGGAAGGCGCCTACATTGGCGAACCCGCCCGGGTATTTGAAAAAGTGTTGATATGCGTGGGTCGCAAGCCCAACTCAAAAGGCCTGAATCTTCATGATACCCGCATTGTCACCGATGAACGCGGATTCATTGAGGTGGATGAACAGCGGCGCACTGCCGAACCGCACATATTTGCCATCGGCGATGTGGCGGGCGAACCCATGCTCGCCCACAAAGCCTCCGCCGAGGGACGGGTCGCAGCCGAGGCCGTGGCAGGCAGGAAAAGCGCCTTTGAACCGCAGGCCATTCCGGCAGTCGTGTTTACCGATCCCGAAATCGCATGGTGCGGCCTCACCGAAGCCCAAGCAAAGGAAAAGGGGATTGCCGTTTCTGTGGCGCGGTTCCCGTGGGCCGCTTCCGGGCGCGCCGGCATCCTTGATCGGGCCGATGGGCTGACAAAAATCTTGTGTCACCCGCAGGACGGCAGGATTCTGGGCGTCGGTATTGTCGGGCCCGGCGCAGGTGAACTCATTGCCGAAGGCGTGCTCGCCATTGAAATGGGTGCGGTGGCCGCAGACCTCGACATGACCATCCATCCCCATCCCACCCTCAGCGAAACGGTTATGGAGTCGGCCGCCGTCATATTCGGACACAGCACCCACATTTACCGACCAGCAAATACACAATAACACCCGCACCCCGTTTCCAACGCACGAACACACACCACATGATGGCGACGCCTGTTTACAAAGCGTGCTTCGTCGCTGATGTCACAACACCATGGGAAATATCTTGCGCAGCCATTGCAGCCGGGCGGGCTTATATTGTTCGCAGTCGTTTGACTCGTTCAGAAAACAGCATGATCCCGGCACCATCCTGAGCAGTTGCGTTCCATCCTGCCGCTCACAAAACTGCACCAGACGTATTGAGCACACCATTTCCCCAATGGCAGGGGCCGCGCCTTTTTCCCCGGTGTTGCGTTTGGCGTAGCGACAGGTCACACATTGTTCCGGCGTAGACATCACAAATGCCTCCTGTAGGCGATCTTCTCCCAACAACTGGGGCTCGCCCCTTTAAGACTACGGACCGTCAATTTGCGGTGGAGTTTGCACCGCTTGGTTTTGCAACATGCAGGCGTTTGCTGCGAAACTTTTCTTACCAACAAAATATACGTTGGTTGCCATCTTCTTGTCAAGCGCTGAATGATATGGTTCTTCGTTGTAGTAGCAAGAGCGGTCTTTCGGCACGGCGATGGTGTTTGCCGTTGTTGTGGGTTGTTGGACGGATTTCTCAAGCGTTATCGTTCATCAAGGCCGCACTGCAGATGCCGTATGCAAAACCCATGCGACCCGTTTCCAACGCACGAACACACCCCGCATGATAGCCGGTTCCTGTTCACAGGCGGGTCTTGTGCGTTTTGAGTACGTCATTTCGTTGGTATCTTGTTCGTGTGCAATCCGAATAATTTCGCGTGTACAGGCGTTTCACTGTATGTGCATGGTGGAGGTGGTGCTTGTTATACTGTGACGGCATGACGATGATTGAAAAGAGAAATCACTGTCCGGCAGGGTTCCCCGGGAGTTTTCTCCGCCGGGTATTGCCCGTGTAGATTCGTTCGCAAGGTGCGGTATGAATGCGCCTTTGTAGCCGGCCTGTTACACAAAGACCAAGGAGTGTTACGCATGAAGCGCGCAGGGTTTACACTGATTGAATTACTTGTGGTGATCGCGATTATCGGCATATTGGCGGCTATTCTGCTGCCTGCTTTGGCGCGTGCGCGGGAATCAGCGCGTCGTGCGTCGTGCCAGAACAACCTGCGCCAGATGGGGCTGGTGTTCAAGATGTACGCGAACGAAGGGCGCGGTTATTTCCCCCGGGTTCATGCCGACGACCCTTGGGGCGAGGCCACCCCGGCGGGCTGTACCGAGGGCCACGAGCGGGCCGCGCTCGCACCGCAGATTGACGCGCTGTATCCTGAGTATCTGACGGACTTGGATGTGTTGATTTGTCCTTCCGATCCCGATGCATCCGAACAAAACCCGTTGCGCGTGATAGAAGCGCTGCCCGGGGAAGCGTGCCGGTATGCGGGATTGCCCTCGCGGGCCGATGCCAGTTATTTGTATTACGGGTTTGTGTTTGATAAATGCGACCGCGACGATCCGGTTATTGACGCGTCGTTGTTTGGCGCCGATGCCGAAACCAAACTTCCGGCACAAATGGTGTATGTCATGACCATGATCTCGTATCTGGAAGGCGAGGCGTTTTTGCAGGGCCCGCTGGGCGACAAAGACCCTGACAACGATTATCTGCTGGACCGGAACCTTGAGGACGAAATGAAACACGCCATGATTTCAGGCATGGCCAATCCGCCGGGGATGCCGCTGGGCAATGCGAACACCGCCACCATCTATCGAATCCGTGAAGGGGTCGAACGCATGTTGATTACCGACATCAACAACCCGGGGGCGAGTGCCATGGCGGAAAGTAACATCCCCGTGATGTGGGACGTGGTTTCGGCCAATGTTGCAGGGGCGGCGCAGTTCAACCATTTGCCCGGCGGCGCCAACGTGTTGTACATGGACGGTCATGTGCAGTTTGTACGCTATCCCGGTGAATTTCCCGTGTCGCAGGGGTTCGCGCTGACCTCGGCTTTCTTCTAATCTGGTTGCGCAGGCAGACGAAACCCATTAGCGCAGCCGCGCTGCATATTTGCGATACAGTCCGCGAAATTGATGATAGGTGAGGCCAAGGCGCTCGGCGGCTTTGCGCTGGTTGAATTGGCACGCCTCCAGCGCCTGGCGCAACAGGGCTTCCTCATAGCGCGCGATGGCTTCGCGGAAATCCGTGGTTGTATGCACGGGGGCCGCGGGCGCCGCTTGTGTCCCGGACGGTTCCGCAGCATTGTCACGGGGAAGCGGTTCAAAAGGGCATTGAAAGGGATCAAAGCACAAGGTATCAATGGTCTCCGGATTTTCGGCGCGATACACGGCCCGTTCCACCACGTTTTTGAGTTCGCGCACATTGCCGGGCCACGGATAGGCTTCCAGTTGCGCCCGGGCGTCTTCGGTAAAAACGGGAATGGTGTCATGGCCCAGTTCCGTCGCCATGTGCGCCGCAAAGTGATTGGCAAGGAGCATGATGTCGCCGGCGCGCGTCCGCAACGGCGGCAGGTACAACACCTCAAAGGATAGTCGGTCGAGCAGGTCGCGCATAAACCGGCCCGCCGCCGCGCGTTCCGGCAAGTCGGTGTTGGTGGCGCCCACGATGCGCACATTCGCATGCACCGCCTCCGAACCGCCCACCCGCTCAAATACGCCGTACTCCACCACCCGCAATATCTTTTCCTGCACCTGTAACGGGATGTTGCCCAGTTCGTCCAGAAACAACGTGCCGCCTTCGGCGGTCTCGAACCGGCCCCGACGACGCGCGGTGGCGCCGGTGAACGCGCCCGGTTCGTATCCGAACAACTCCGATTCAATAAGGGACGGCGCCAATGCCGCACAGTTCAACGCCACCAGCGGTTCGCTCCAACGGGGCGACAAATAGTGCAGTCGCCGCGCCGCCAGTTCCTTGCCCGCGCCCCGTTCACCCATCAGCAACACCGGCCGGTCAACCGTTGCCGCGCGCGACAATCGGTCTTGAAAATCGAGCCATGCCTCCGATTGGCCCAAGGCTTCTATATTCGGTGCGGGAACGGACATAAGCGGACGCTATCGCCCCAAAGTGTTGCACTAAAACCATGGTCCGCGCTTACACCATTGCAGGCGCGGTGTGTAAAACAACTCAGGCTGCGGGGTAACCCTGACAGGGCATGCCGTCAAAATGCTTCCTGTACATAGGCCTCCCACTTCTCGCGGTTCTCGCCGAAGTCTTCGCCGGTGATTTCGGCCAGGGTTATTGCCAGCTGTGCGCGCAGATGCCGTCCATCAATCGCCAAAGCCTCCACCAAACCGGGTACACAAGCCGGATTGTTGATTTTGCCCAACGCCTCTGTGGCATAGACTCCGACCGAGGTATAATGCCATTGCCCGGAACGGCCATCCTGCACGACGGCGACCAACGGCGCGACCGCGGCGTCGGCTTCCAATTCACCAAGCGCCCATGCCGCGCCCATTCGCGCAAACGGGGCTGCCCCGGTATCGCTGACCACGGCAATAAGCGAATCAATCGCCTGCTGCGCCTGAAGTCGCGCCAACGCACAGGCGGCGGCATGTTGGACGGTTGCTTCGTCATCCGTCAGCAATGCGATCAACGGGTCGGCCGCCGCTTCAACGCGCAACATGCCAAGGGTTTCGGCGGCGCCACTGCGGGCGCGGTGATTCTCGGTTTCAAGGGCCGCCAGCAAGGCGTCTTTCACTTCCTCGCGCAGGGTGTTCTCGCCGAGGCTGTGAAGTGCCTGCATGGCCGCCGCCCGCACAAAGACATTGGCATCGCCCAACATGTCGGCGAGCGGCGCCACTGCTTGTGGTCCGCCCGCTTCGCCGAGGTCACGCACGGCAAAGGCGCGAGTTCGGGCGTCCTCGCTTGTCAGCTCCGACAGAGTTGCCGCAAAGACCGGCGCGGCAATCCATGCCCCTGCCAAGACGATGCCCAGCAGAAATTTCATTGCGGGGAAAGCAGCCTGTTGTGGTATCGGTGTTGTCCTATTCATAAAATGCAAACTCCTTTACATGTGTTTCAGATGCCTAATCACGCTGTTGAGACCAAATGACCGACCAATCCGTGGTGCGGCCCACATTGTCGTGGGGGCCGTGTATAAAGCCCCGGCCTGCGGGCCATGCGGGGGCGGCGTCGGGTTCGCGGCGCAGATAGGCTTCCAAGGTCAACAACGCCAACGGTTCAATGGCATCAAAGTTTGCGTTGATGTGATTTTCCGAGGGCAAAAAGAAGCCGTTGTGAAAGCGCTGCTCCAGCATATTATCGGCCAGACGCAACGCCAGTTCACGGTAGTCCGGGTGTGGTGCGCCGCGCATTAGCTCAAGTATGCCAAAGAGCAGGCGCGGGTCGGATGCGGTGGTGTCGAAATCCACCTCCACGCCTGTCCCGGGCGCGATGCCCAGATCGCCCAACCCGTGGCCGCGTCCCATGTGGCGGGTCGTGTTCCAAAGCGTTTCATCTCTGGCCATGCGAAAGCCCAATGCGTAGGCATAAAACAGCAGCGGCCCCGCGCTGGATTCGCGTGTAATGCCGGGGCTGTAATAGCCGATGCGGTTGATATGCTCATCGGTGATGCGCGTGCCATCCGTAAGAATGGGCGCCAGTGTATTGGTTTCAGGGGTATAGGCATGCGTGGCATAAGCGATTAACCCGTCGCGCACCCAGCCAAGCATTTCGTGGCCTTTTTCGCCCAACTGCTCGGCCATCAACAATTGCGACACCCCGCCGTAACTGTAAATGCCGCTGCCGTGTTGCATGGTGCCTTCCTGTACCACCTGGCCCGGAAACTCCGGCGCAAACTGGCGCAAGGCGCGGTCGTTGTTATTGACCAATTGACTGTATTGGTATGCGCCCAGCCCGGTGAATGGATTGCGGGCATCCACATATCGTTTCATAAGGCGCAATGCCCAGGTCGCCGCGTCCTCATCCCCGCTCATCGTGTAAAGGGCCACCCCGGCATAGATCAAATCGCTGCCCGTGTTCAGGAAGGTCAGGCCCCGCGCCGGAAAGAACGGTTCGCCGCCCACAAAGGTATTGTCCCATAGTGCGCCCATTTCGCGTTCGTAGCGGCCGTGGCGATTCATGTCCAGCAATTCCCAGACCAAAATGTGGGTATTCCAAAAGGCCTTGAGGAAACGTTCCGTGGCTTCGGGATTCACCTCCCACATCAACTCATAAAAGGGAAAGCTCCATTTGAGCTCGTGTGCGTCCTGTTCGCCCACGATGTTGCCGGTGGCAAGATCAACGAATCGGTGACCGCCCCATTGCAACAGGCCGCAGGGGCGCACAAGGTGATCAAAGTGCCATGCAATCGCCTCTTTGGCGGCATTCTTGTACCGCTCATCGCCGGTCAGGTTGGTCAGCGCCGTAAGCGTTCGAAACAGGTTTTGTTGACTCGCAAGATTGGAGCAAATCCATGATTCGCCATCATAATGCCACTCCACCGGCTCGCCTGTGTCCACGTTGACGCCGTCCACGAACAGCGGTGTGGGGGTATCCCGGTAGGTGTCCCGCCCGTGTTCCAACACGAAATCGGCAAATTCGCGCACAGCCGCAATGCGTGGCGTGTCGTTGTTTTCGGTTGCGTGTGTGTCGAGGCCGATGATACACACCGAGGCGACAAGTATTACCCAGCCTGCCCTTCGCAAGGGCATACAATACTTCATGAGAGAATTCCTTTCATCTGTTTTCCGGCGGTTGCCTTATGTGCTCATTGTAACGGCTTGCACCTGCTGCATGCAGCTTTTTCAAAATGTCAGCACACCTTTACTGGTGGACATGAAAGGGCGTGTGCCGTTGCAACGTGTGAGAGATGCCGTCAATCGTGACCGTAACGTCCCGGTCGGCTTCGATGGCCGTGACGTGTCCGTCGGTATGCTGCGCAATAAAACCGCAGGGTTCCGAAAAGCGAATATCGTATTCGCCGTTGCCTGTCATATCAATGCGGTCGCCAAAACCGCCCACCGCCGTGCGGCCTGTATAGAGTGTTCCGTCAACCGTGGCGAGCGCCGATGTAAATCCGTCTTCCCTGATGACAAAACTGTCGCGTACTGCTTCCGCGGAGGGGTCGTCCCCGTTGCGCGGATACACAAAGGTTTGCACCGTATCGCCGGTTGCGATTTGTCGCATGGGAAGTAGATGGCCGTAGGTGCTTAAAATAGCGTCGCCGCCAGGCTCAATGATGGGTTCGGCATCAAGGGCGATGAAATGTTGTGCGTCGCCGTCGCCGATGTTTTGAGGGTATTGCACCGAGGCGATGCCTTCCGCCACGGTTATTTCCAATGCCCGCCCGTCGTTTTTCAGCAAAGGCAGGGTCAAGCCGAAGTCGGAGACGCCCGGCGCCCGCAGCCGCGAAAAAACACCGTCGGGCGTGATGGTCAGCTCCTGATAGAACACCGGGCCGCTGACGCCGGTTTTCTGGTGATAGAGGAGGGTACACTTCACCAGAAGCGGGTGGACAAAATGTACGTCAAGGGCGCCTCTGAAGTTGGCGGCATGTTCGCACACCCGCGTCCAGCGTCTTCCCGGACGCCATGTGGGGCCGAAGGTGACGCCGCCCCGCGCTTCGCGGCTGTATGTGCCGTCGGACGGGCCGAGGCGACTGTCCCACCCCGCGCGGGCAAAACGGACAATGCCGAGGGGCGTCCAGAATTGCGCGTATTTGGGGATCACATCGCCGCGCAAATTAACGAACACCTGCATGCCGCCCGCATTGAGCACGGCGCTGCCGAAGGCCGGATCCATTGCCGGTGCGAACCCGCCGATTTCGGTGGGCGCGGGGTGTTCCGCAATCGTTGTTTTCCGGGACAACCACGCTTCCGCAAGATGAAACATGGTTGCGCCCGTGTAGTTGGTCCAGTTGCTTGCCGGTTGATAGCCCACCCGGTCGTCAATGGGAAAATGATTCTTGGTGATGGAGTAGGTGCCCTCAAAGGGCGTGTCCTCCCGTTCCCAGCGTTGGATGCTTTCAAAGGCGAGCATGGCGGCGCGCCGGTATTGTCCCGCCTCGCGCAGTTTTCCGGCCTCTGTCTTTCGCTCGGCCATGATGTCAAAGATCAGTTGATACAAGACATCATTAAAGACATGGTTGTCCGTGCGGCCATTGGGCGGGCACTGGCCGGTGGGGTCTTGCAACAACAGGCTGACAGCCGAGCCGCGTTCGACGTGGAGGCGCATCTCATCAGCGGCGGGGCCGTCATAACCGGCATGCACCAGTCCCAGCAAATTGGCCCGTCCCACGGCTTCAACAGCATGCGACTGCGGCGCGCTGCTCCAATCCTGGTACAGACTCCATCTGTCCAGCGCAATACGTGCGTGCTGGGTGCGGTTATGCCAGCCGTCCTCAATAAATGCGCGTGTGGCGTCTGCATCTGCCAGACCCGCCCCAACACGCAACCATTCGCCGCGCATGGCATAAGCGCGCCAGTTGTTTATCTTGACATCCGGTCCTTCAATTATGTGAAACAGGGGCGCTTCGAGTCGTGTGCGCCACCGCTTGATGGTCTCTTCCGGCACGTGGTCTTCATAAAATGCCAGCGCTTCCGCCAAAGCGCCCAGATAAAACTCGCCATGTTGGTCCGGGATGGCGTCGTTGCCCTGCTCCACGGAGCGGGTGGCATGTTCCATGGCGGCCACGCCGTTCGCGAGCAGTGCCGTGGTTTGTTCCGCATGGATCAACACACCCACGGCAAAGGCAAAATATGGCGTGGAATACTGATGTTCCCGGCCAAGGAAAGGGTCAATAATCGCGCCATCGTCGTTTTGATGCTGTGCCACATGGCGGCACAAACGCTCCACCGCCGTCAAATAGGTGTCGCGCGGTATCTCCATCGGTGTCCATGGACGCGCCGTAAGATGATACTCCGGCAACGGCGGCGCCGGTATTTCGGCGGTTGCCACGCCCATGCACGAAACGGCGGTCATGAAGGCAGACAATGCAAAGGTCAGCATGTTATTCTCCATTGGATTTTGGGGCCTCTCCTTCAAGATGGCGGCGATATAGATCAAAAAACGTATAGGGGTCGCAGAACACCCACTGATGTTCGGGATGGTATTCATCCATGGCGGTCATGATCGTCTTTAACATGGTTGGGGTTTGCAGTATCCAACGGAACACCAGAAATTGCGGCTTGTCAGCCTCGGCAAACCCTGCCATCTGATCGGCCGCCGCCTTGATGTTGTTGTGGCGGGGATAGATGTCGGCGGCATGGCGAATAAAGGGTGTTTCCCCCACCAACGGCTTTTCAAAGCCCAGTTGCATGCCCACGCCCCGTGGCGAGAATTGGGTGTATGCCTTTTGAATGCGCAAGGGCATGTCGCCGTGAAATCCATTGATGACAAAGCCGGTAATGTCATAGTCGAACCGCGTAAAATACCGCTTGTTGTGGGCGACCCACAAGTCAAGCGCGTCGGGCAGTCCGCTGCCGAGCCGGTCGCCGACAAGCAAATTTGGATTCAGGTATCCGGCGCCGGAATCGCCCGCAATAAACCAGTCGTTGGGTGTGGCGGTCTCAAAAATATAGTCGAAAACATAAGGCACACGGTCGGAGAGGTTGGGATTAAATGCCCATGCAATGGGTATCTCGCCGCGCGTTGGGTCATCCCATATCCGTGGGACATGACGGGATAACCATGCCGCTGAATCGTAGTCGCCCATGTATATCAATACATAGGTCTTGTTTTCCAAAGGCTGCCGCGCAGGACGCTCATGCTGTTGATATTGGTCGTGCAGGGGATGGTGACTGTAGGCCGAGGCATTGGGCAAACAGGCCAACCCCAAAGCATCCGCGTCCAGTATGGCGTTATAAGTGCTGAAAAGAGCGATATATTCCCATTCGGTATGCACGGGATGACGTTCGCCCCCCGCAGGCCCGTAATCGGTATATTTCAAGTTCCACGACGCAAATCCGCCAATGGTGGTGAACTTCCGGCCCTCATTACGCTGGTATTGTGCTTCCAGCAGCTGTATCAGCGTATCACGGTCGGCGCCCAGCGGCTGGTCCGGCTCGTCCACGGGCTTTTCATCCGGCCACACCAGCAAATCAAAGAAGAAGGCGCGATTGGCAATAAAATAATCGTGATTGGCCACCTTTGAATTGGGCAGGTCGTCATAATGGAAGCCGGGCTCTCCCGGCCGTTGCGTATAGGCGTCTATGTAAAAGGCCATCAAGGCAGGATGGCACTTGCCGGTGTCGAGATATTTGCGTTTGGCCCACAGATAGGCATCACATTTTGCGCTGCCTGTTTCCGTGCCGTCAAATTGATTGACCAGCGACTTCTCAACCGCAATATCCACACCCGCCGCCTTCAAATAATCGAAGAGAGGGCTTTCTGCGCGGATGGGCAACAGGTTTTCAACGCCACAGATGGTGGCGGCCACATTGGCGGTGGCGGGTACGGCGGGATCCCATGTTACCCAGCCGTTGAAGTGCTCGGAGAAGGTTGTCAGCATTGCCGCCAATGACGTTTCTTTAACAAAAACGTGATCACGCAGCCAGCCCTCCTGCAATTTATCACGCCAGTAATCGTCTATATTGATCCGGCCTGAAACGCTGTCGCCTTCAAGAAAGCGTATGACCAGTCGGGGCGCATCACGATTCACCAGCCCCTGCAGTGCGGAGGTCATTTTTAGCGTGTCATAGTGCAACACGGTGTCCTCCGGCATGGACGCGATGCATGCGTCCAAGTCAAAATACATGATGGTGTCGGCCCGTGAAACACCGGCGGTACACGCCAAAAAGACACACCATAACCAAGGCACAGCATTTTGTATCATTCAACGATTCCTTTGGATGTCATCCGCGTATCCACCCGGAGACACGGATGATTCTGTTGCCCATTTTCCTGCTGATCAAGTACAATGTAGCCGTATACGAGCGGCGGCGCTCACCATAAAGGCTGTGGCCGCAGGACAACTGGATATTTCACGTATGATACGGTTTGAACAACAGGCAAGACAACAACAGCGGCAGATACTCGCCCCGCAAATGCAGCAATCGCTGCAAATGCTCCAGATGAACAGCATTGAACTCGATCAGTTTATTGAACAAACCATCGAGATCAATCCCTTTCTGGATCGGGTGCGTTCCCGTGAAACAGCCTTGTCTGAAATGCCGCCGGAACCTTCCACGGGAGCAGAGGACAGCGACGAGAAAATAGAGCAGGAATATGAGCAGGCCGTATTGGGCCGTTCTGATGACGACATGTCCTTAGGCGAAGAGAAGGGGGACGGCTGGGATGAGGCCTATTGGCGTCGCGAAGGCGAAGATTTCTCGCGCAATCCGGATATGGACGACGCATGGCGCTACTATCAGGACTCCATCACGCAAAGCGAATCGTTGCGCGCCCATCTGCTTGATCAAATGAGAATTACCGCTGAAACGCCGGAGGAATACGCCATTGGCGAGCGGATTATCATTGGCGATATGGACGAGAACGGCTATTTTACCGGCAGCGCTTCGGAGATTGCACAGGAATTGAACGTGTCAGAATCCGCCGTGACTGCCGTGTTGGATACCATCCGAAAATTTGAGCCTACGGGCGTGGGCGCTACGGATATTGCTGATTGCCTATTGCTGCAAATCGAGGTGGAGTTTCCCGATAACGAGGAGCTGAAGACCTTGGTGCGCGACCATTGGGAAGACTTGACCCAAGGGCGCATTCCGCAGATTGCCCGGGCAATGGCAGTCACGCCTGAACGCGTTGAGGTGCTGAAAACCTTGGTCGGGCGGCTTGACCCGTTCCCGGGACGGGAATACAGCAGCGGAACGAACGCCTATGTCGCCCCGGAGGTGGTGGTGGAACAGGTTGATGACGACTACATTGTAATGCTTACCGCTGACGCCATGCCCGCCCTTGCCATTAACGACGCGTACATAAAAGAGGTGCGCAGCAAGAAAATATCCAAGGACGAGCGGACCTATATCCGCGAGCACTTGGAAACTGCGCGATGGTTGATGCGCAATATCGAGCGCCGTCAGGAAACCATCCGCAAAACCGCCCAAGCCATTGTGGATGCACAGCGGGCCTTTCTTGAAAAAGGCGTGGAGCACATGAAGCCGCTTACCCTTGAGGAGGTGGCCAATAAGGTGGGACTGCATGAAAGCACGATTTCACGCACGGTCAACGGCAAATATATCCAAACGCCGCAAGGGTTGTTTGAACTGAAATACTTCTTTTCTTCCGGGTTGCGTTCTGACGGGGGCGAAGCACAGTCGTCCACGGCCATTTGTGCTCAGATAAAGAAAATCATAGATAATGAAGACAAGCACAAGCCGCTTAGCGACCAGAAGATTGCCGATATTCTCAAGAAACAGGGCACGAATGTGGCCCGCAGGACCATAGCCAAATATCGCGAGGAGATGGGCATTTTTCCCGCCAAAATGCGGCGAAGTTATTAGCGCACAAATTTGCCAACGTCCCGTCGTGCCGCTGTATGTCAAGAAATCTCAGAATTTGCTTTTCCATAAGAACGCGGGGGTGTGCTACAATACTTTTCGGGAAAACAGCGCCATGAAAGTTTTGTTCCGCCTCCATAGAAGGAATGCAGGGGAAGCATGCTTATGAAAATTCCGGAATGGTTGACATTTCGCACGATATGGCTGGGCGTTCTGCTTGCAACTTCCACCTGTGCGGTTGTGGTGTTGGGATGGACCACCGCTGATGCACGCACGCAACACGTCGAACAGGAGATGCGCCTTAATCTTTTGCATAGGGCGACAGAAGTGGCCAGCAGTGTTAACCCCAACCATGTGGCGACGCTGACCTTTGACAGCGCCGACCATGAGCGATCTGCCTACCAACATCTTTGCGAACAGTTCCGGGTATACAGCATTGATAGTCCTGTTTCGGGCATTCATGGCGTTGCTGAGAGGGACGGTGTACTGGTGTATGGGCCGTCGCATGTTGTGGGAGATCCCGCCGCGCATGAACCAGGCGCCCCGTATCTGTTGCCGCGGGAAGCGCTTGGAGAGGCGCTTGCCGCCGGGCGTCGCTTCGTGGAATCTTTGTCGGAAACGGCCATGTCTGCCACGGCGCCTGTGTTCGACCCGAACACCGGCCGGGTGCTAATGACAGTCGTGTTGGATGTGCCCATGACCCAATGGCGAGCGGAACTCTTTCGCACGCGTGTTGTGCCGATGGCATGGGCCTTGGTGGTCATTCTGGTGCAGTTTATTGGCGTCGGCCTGATCTATCTGCGGGACAAACATGCCCGCGATAGGAATAGACTGCGTCATCTTGAAACGGTTCTTGTGGCGGTGGCGTTTTCGTTGCTTACATGTATCGCGGTATTTTTTGTGCTTGAAAGTGAAGACCGCGAACGGCGGTTGCAGTTTATGGAAACAGCCAGAGCAAAAGCCCATGACGTTGAGTCCAGATTACGCTCCGTTCAGCAGCGGGCACATAATCTTGGTGCGTATGTCGCCGCCGCCGTTCCCCTTTCAGAGGAGTCGTTTCAGGCCTTTGCGAGGCCATTGGTTGCAAATCCGGCAGTTGACAAATGTTTTTGGATCGCAGGGTTGACAGCAGATGAGCGTGCGGTTATGGAAGAGCAACTGCGTGTAGAGGGACATGGAGACTACCAGTGGCACCGATTGGACGCCGCAGGCGAACCGGCGCCGATCAACGAGGATGAAGAAATACTCTATCCGGTCTATTACGTCATGTCCGGTGAGGAAGGAATTATTGCGCCGGGACTTGACATGAGCACTTTGCCGAAGGACAGGGTGGCCATCCAATCGGCCGTACGCACAGGTATGGTAACGGCAGCCGCGCCAGTCGCTGATATGGCTATGACAGCGCCGGATGCAGGCGTACGCCTCTATGTGCCGGTCTATGCAAGGGGCGCTTCCGGCACACGGGAGGTGGTTGGCATTATTGGGATCCAATTGCGGTTTGACTGGGTGTTGTATGACGTGTTGGCCGATGCCGGACATGAAATGCCCTATATTATTCTGGATTTGTACCAGATGGTTGCCAATGCACCGCCGATACCTGTTGCAGAAGCCTTTGGCGACGATTATATTTCGCCGCCCAGGCGTTGGGGCATCGCGCGTATTCGCGACATTGAGCTGGAACCGCTCATGCATCCCATGTTCGTCTTTTCCCATACCTATGCGCTGCTAATAGAACCCACCGAAAGTTTTATGGCCGCCAATCCAATGCGCAACACCTATGCCACGGGAATTGTGTCTGTCTTTTTCACCATTGTCCTGACCCTTTGTGTGGGTGTTTTGCGTAACCACCAGGTTGACTTGGAGAGAAAGGTGTCGCAGAGCGTTTCCGAACTCCGCGAGCAGAGCGTGACTTTTCGGCGGCTGTTTATGGAATCCAACGATCCGACACTGCTTTTGAAAACAAACCGTATTGTAGATTGCAATGTTTCGACGCTCCGTTTGTTGAAATATAATTCCAGACAAAAGCTGTTAAACCGTCGTCCCGAAGACATTTCACCTGCCAAACAGCCTGATGGCCAGCCGTCAGCAGAGCGATTCAGGGAAATGGTGGCGATGTGCGTGCGCAATGGCCACCATGCCTTCGAGTGGACCCACCTCAGGTCGGATGGAACTCCGGTGCCGGTGGAAGCCATGTTTACCTACATTACGCTTCGGGGTGCAAATCACATACATGTAACGTGGCGCGATATTACACAGCGCAAGCAGGCTGAGGAAGCATTAAAAAGCAGCGAGGAAAAATACCGCACCCTTGTGGACAGTCTCCCCATCGGCTTGTACCGCTATACGCCGGCGCCTGAAGAGCGGTTTGTAATGGTTAATAAGGCCATGGTGCGAATAGCCGGGTTCGATAGCATGGAAGAGTTGATGAGCAAAAGCATCAAGAACTTGTATGCGGATGTTGAGGAGCGGGAGGCGCTTTGGCGCAAGCTGGACGAAGATGGTTTTGTTGCGGGGTATGAGATACAACTTGTTCGCAAGGATGGCGCCGTTATTTGGGGTTCCATCAGCTGCCGAAGCATTCGCAATAAAGATGGTGAGGTGGAGTATTTTGACGGGTCGGTAATGGATATTACGGAACGCAAACGTGCCGACGAAGAGCGCATTGAAATGGAGCGCCGGTTGCTTCACTCGCAAAAGCTTGAGAGTCTTGGTGTGTTGGCAGGCGGTATTGCGCACGATTTTAATAATCTGTTGGCTGTTGTGCTGGGCAATTTGGAAGTTGCCACGGATGATATTGATACAGCATCCCCTGCGCATGGGTGTATGCGCAAGGCGGTGTCTGCGGCGCGTCGTGCCGCAGCGCTTACTGATCAGATGCTTGCGTACTCAGGCAAGGGCCGTTTTATCGTCAAGCCCATGGATCTTAGCGTGGAGGTGGAGGAAAACCTGCATATCTTGCGTGCATCCATATCCAAAAATGTGGCGCTGGACTTGCATCTTGAAGAAGATTTGCCGCCCATATATGCGGATGAAGGTCAAATTCAGCAGGTTGTCATGAATCTTATTACGAACGCATCGGAAGCGATAGGTGAGGCAGAGGGCGCCATCGCCATCAAAACCGGTGTAACCCACTGTACGGCACAGGATTTGGCGCGCAGCCAACTGGAAGAAAAGCCTGAACCGGGCGATTTTATCTTCCTTGAGATCAGAGACACTGGTTGTGGCATGGACAAGGAAACCATCAAGCGCGCTTTTGATCCGTTCTTCAGCACAAAGTTTACCGGACGCGGCCTGGGCATGTCTGCCGTGTTGGGTATTATGCAGGCGCATAAAGGCGCGTTGGAAATTGAAAGCGCTCCCGGCGAGGGCGCCCGTATCCGCGTGTTGTTCCCCGTGGCGGAGCCGCCGGAAGATCTCCCCATGGCCGAGGCATACGAGCCTGAAACACCTGAGCCGTCCAAAAAGAAAGGACTGGATAAATGGTCCGGCACCTTCCTGGTGGTGGACGATGAAGCGCCTTTGCGGGAACTTGGGCAAAAGGTTCTCAACCGTTTTGGCTTTGATACCATTGTCGCGTGTGACGGACAGGAGGCAGTGGAGATATTCGAAGAAAAGGCGGACGAAATTGTGGCGGTGTTGCTTGATTTGACCATGCCGCGGATGGACGGGGTAGCGGCGTTCCAAGCCATGCGTGAAATCAGGCCGGATGTGAAAGTCATTCTGTGCAGTGGTTTCAGCGAAAACGAGGCCATGCAACGGTTTCCGGGCCAAAAGCTTGCGGGCTATGTTCATAAGCCCTATCGCATCACCACCTTGCGTTCGGAAATTGAAAAGATAATGAAAGACGCATAAAGGCTGAACAGAAACGATGGCGGGAAGAAGAGCCTGTGGGAGATGTTTGGCCCTGTAGGGCACATGCACGACGGAATCTCCAAGAATAATCGGGGTAACGGGAGGCTGTGCCGTGCCCATACCGGCTGACGGGCAAAAAGATACAGACCGCATGGGCAACCCATACGGTCTGTATTCGGCGTTCAGTTTTTGGTTATTGACTTCTGGTGCTACGCCCGATGGTGGAAAGAACAAGGGCGCTCAAGCCTATAAGCAGCCAGTCGCTAATCTGCCGCTGGATGTTTGCAGGTGAAAGTTTGTTGAAGTTAAAGACGAAACAGCCGCGGCTATCCTCCGTGTCGGTTTCATCGTCTTGGTCGTCCGGCTCGCCTTCGTCATCAGCTTCGCCTTCGTCATCAGCATCACCTTCGTCATCAGCATCGCCTTCGTCATCAGCTTCGCCTTCGTCTTCGAGCTCACCTTCGGGTTCGAGCTCACCTTCGGGTTCGGGTTCACCTTCGGGTTCGGGTTCACCTTCGGGTTCGGGTTCGCCTTCGGGTTCAGGTTCACCTTCGGGTTCGGGTTCGCCTTCGGGTTCGGGTTCGGGTTCACCTTCGAGTTCAGGTTCACCTTCGAGTTCAGGTTCGCCTTCGGGTTCGCCTTCGAGTTCAGGTTCGCCTTCGGGTTCACCTTCGGGTTCGGGTTCACCTTCGGGTTCGGGTTCGCCTTCGGGTTCGGGTTCGCCTTCGAGTTCAGGTTCACCTTCGGGTTCGGGTTCGGGCTCGCCTTCGGGCTCGGGCGTCTCTTCTTCATGTACTTGTACACAAATGACATCCAAGTCTATTGGCCCGCCTTCAAGGGCAGGATTGACAAATTCAAGAACACACGTGCGGCCGGTAAATTCGCTGATATCCACCTCGCGACGTGCATAGGCGTATCCTGTATTCATGTCAGGCAGCGTTACAACATCAACGAGTTCGTTGTCAAGATAGGTCTCCAAGAGTCCATCTGCCGCACTGCCGGCCTTGTAATGATATGTGAGTGTGGCGCCTGGTGCGGTCGGGATATTAATTTCCTGACCCAAACCCAAGACATCGTCTGTTTCCCGGGGGTAGAACCGTACCCAAGATTGTCCATACAGCGCATGGCCGTCTTCACAGTGCACATTGTTGCAAAAGAGGTCGATAGGTGACGACAGTGGCGAATCGTTCCAGTATAATTCAATAACGCCGTGTGCGAACCAGGAGCCCATCACCAAGTTATCAGGACAATCTGTCTCCTGTTCTGCCACGGGCACGGTAAAGGTGATGTCAAAGGCAGGGCGGCCCTCCACGCCTTTTGGATCAGAGAAGAGGCGCCATTCGCCGTTCTCCAGCATGCCCATGCTACCATGTATGGAACACACCGGTCGTATGTCCTCAGAACAGTCCGTCGGTGGTTCCGGTTCGCCAAACCGGAGTTCTGCGACGCGCGCCTTGCTGTTGACGGCCACATACGGGGGACCCAAGTTGGCGTCTGCAAAGCAGGTATTGGTCTGCTCCTCAGGGAGTTCGGCGGTAAAAAGTATCAACGGCCTGGGCGTTTCCAACCCTTCGAGAGAGCGCAAACGGATGGGTGTATCAAAGAGGTGGGGACAGTCGCGAAAACTCGCCGGATATGTGGCCTCGGGATCCTCAACATCCGGTTCGCCCTCGACATCCAGATCATGGCAATCCAAAACGCCGTTTCCATCTACGTCCAACGCGTTAAACCGTTCCAACGGCATGAAAAAGTCTACTTCGTCGTATTCGATTATCCAATTGCCGTTTACATCAATTAGGGACAAAGGATTTTCATCAAACGCCGTGAACACAAACAGCAGCATATCGTCGTCATAGATCGATCCGGTGCTGTCTGGATCAAGAGTATCGAACATCTCTTGCGTTATCTCAGGGAAGATAACGTTCAGTTCCGAAAGCGAAAGACCTCCGTTATCGTCGGTATCGAGCAATATCACCAAGACCTGAGCTTGCGCCTCGAGATTGTCAGGCAACGGGCAATAGTCGTTCGTTTTCGTTATCGCCCCGGAAATATGGGGCAAACCCGCCACCAGTACACACATAGCCAACAGCATTGTTTTGTACCGCATGATTTACGTTCCTTTCGGCTTTTGCCTTAAACTCACGTTCACTCCAACTCCCGAAACACTACTCCACAAAAGTACCCGCTCTCATAGTATCGACAATGCGACCTTAACCCGCATATTTCACAAGATTTCTGTTGCACCTGCGAATCTAACACCATATCAGGCACTTTGCTTGCCCGCCGACTTTGACGTGTAATAACACGCTGTCAGCCGGCGGCCTGCGCAAAGCACCTGCTCTGGCGCAATCTTCCCAAGCTCACGACGAAACTTGATGAAATATCCGGGTTAATTCCGTCGCAAAGCCCTTACACACGTATTTTACCGTACTCTGGTGTCCTACGTCAAGCTTTATTATAATTCTAATATTGGAAACTGAGAAAATTCTGTAAGCGCGGATGGAGGCTTCATTCGAGGTGGGGATTCGTGCAATCAAACAAATACTGCTATATCATGCCGTTATCATCGTATGAGGTCAAGCGGCACTCCGCCTTATCTAACCCGCTGTCAGCCGGCGGCCTGCGCAAAACACCTGCTCTGGCGCAATCTTC
>SKQZ01000472.1 GCA_007118765.1 Candidatus Hydrogenedentota bacterium | reverse complement strand
TGCCAGGCACCTTCCCAGGCGAAGTCGAAGACGAACTCGCCGTAGTTGTTGGCTTCGTCGCGTCGTCCGGCCTGGGCATGGGTGTTATAAAAGTCCACCACCGCGCCGTCGGGCAGTGCCACGCGCGCCAGGCCAACCCCCTTGCCTGCCCACCAATCGCCCTGATGGAGTTTGTACCATGGGTTGTTGTGTTGGAAGCGGTGAAAATAATGCTCCACAATGGGATATGCGCTGAGGGTGAGCAGCCCGTTGCCAACGGTTCCCGCAGGATAGTCGGCATGGTAGCGCAGGCGTGATGTCACCAATGCCTCCAACAGGATGGCACGGTCTTTCGCTACGAAAGACTCTTGTATGCCCACAATGTCCGGATCCAGTTCGGTGAACACCCGCCCGATTTCGCGCATTCGTTCCGCACGGTTTGACGTAAACAAATAGGCACAGGCGATATTGAAGGTGACAATCTTGAGGGTGGCTTCTTCGCTCAGCACAGGAGGCGGTGTTGCCAGCAACGGACTGGACTGGAAATCCGTCTTGGCTCCGGTGCGCGGGTTTATTACCAGTGCGGTGATGATTATCAGGACGATCAATGCCAGTGGCAGCAGCAAAAAAGCGCCGCAGCCCAAACCCAACGCTTGGGAATATGTCATAACGGATTCCTCCCGGGCTATACGTTCGGTCCCGTTACTTTATCAGAAAGGGCGACACGGGGCAAATGCCATGAGTGGCTTGGTACGATTTCCATAAGCACACGGCAAAAGATTGATTCCATCACTGTGTAACCCATAAAATGCACCTACAACATGGGCGTTGTGCCTGTGTGACGTATGACAAGGGCATTGGGAACGGGAGGCGCTCCGCACGCCGCCCGAAAGGACAACAGGAAGGAAAGTACCATGGCAACGTATCACCATTTTGGCGTGCCCACAAAGGAACGGCCGCAAAACGCAACCTACATTGAAGGCGGAAAAGTCTATGCATCCGACCCGGAAGCACATCCCTACCGCATTGAGTTTTTGTGCTTTGACGATGACAGCCCCATGCCTGAGGCGATACGCACCCAGCCACATGCGGCGTTTCTGGTGTCCTCGTTGGATACGGCGTTGGCCGGACAGAATGTTATCCTGCCGCCCTTCGATGCCACGGAGGAATTGCGTTGCGCGTTCATACAGGATGGCGACGCTGTCATCGAACTGATGGAAAAACGGCAATAAACACGCACAGAGATTAACACAAGCGGCAATCCGGCACAGACGAATACCATCGGTGGTGGCCCTGTTTGCCGGAAATAATCAATACAACACCGTAACAGAGGAAAGGAATTCACTCATGGCTATGAAGAAATTTGTCAATAATCCCGACGATCTGGTACAGGAACTGATCGAAGGCTTTGCGCTGGCCCAACCGGACAGAGTGAAACTGGAAGGCTCGAACCTGGTCGTGCGCGCCACCCCCAAGTCACAGGACAAAGTGGCCCTTGTCACGCTGGGCGGCAGCGGCCATGAACCGGCCCTCAGCGGCTTTGTGGGCGAAGGCATGCTCGACATCAGTGTGCCCGGCGAGATTTTCGCCGCACCCGGTCCGCCCCGGGTGGTGGAGGCGTTGCGCATGGCCAACCGCGAAGCAGGGGTGCTGTTTATCGTGCTCAACCACGAAGGCGATGTCTTGTCGGCGAACATGGCCGTGGAGATGGCCGAGAAAGAAGGGATTCGTCTGGCAAAGGTACTGACCTGCGAAGATATTTCAGGCGGGCCGCGCAGTGAACCTGAAAACAGGCGTGGATTGGTGGGCTGTCTGGCCGTTATCAAAGCCGCCGGCGCGGCGGCAGAGGCAGGACGCAGCCTTGAAGAATGCGCCGACATCGCACAACGCATGGCCGATAACATGGCCACCCTCGCCGTGGCCGTCAGCGGTGCCACGCACCCCGGCACCGGTGATGTGATCGCCGAAATTGACGACGAGGTCATGGTCGTCGGCATGGGGCAACACGGCGAAGCGGGCGGCGGCACGCAGCCCCTCAAGACTGCCGACGCCACCGCCGAAATTATGCTCGAAGCGCTGCTCGCAGACCTTGAGGCCAAAGCGGGCGATGAATTGATGGTGATGCTTAACGGCGTTGGCGCCACCACGCTCATGGAATTGTATTTGGTGTTGCGCCGCGTGAAACAACTGCTCGACGCAAAAGGCATCGCCTTGGCGCACAGCCTTGTGGGCGAATTCTTGACCGTGCAGGAAATGGGCGGTTTCCAGATGTGCGTCGCACGGCTTGATGACGACCTTAAAGCACTGCTCAAAGCGCCCGCAAATGCCCCTGCACTGACGGTGAAATAAGGGCAAGAAAATAGACCTTACGCGGCACTCTTGGAGTGGCTGTATCATGTGTACTGTCGCCAGTGACGCAAACCGGCACGGGCGATGGCATTGTGTTGCCTGTCACAACGACGGTTGGGCTCGCGAACAGCCGTTGTGCATAAACCTGTTCGCCCAAGCACGCTCAAAGCAATGACACCTCGGGACGGTTACGGACGTCCAAACTTACGTACCAGATACGCATCAGTTTGGAGGAGTCAACAATGAAGATTGCTGTTACTGGCGCTTATGGCTATTCCGGGAAATACATTGCCCAACGTTTGCTTGCACAGGGGCACACCGTAATTACGCTGACAAACTCCCTTAACCGTGAGCATCCCTTTGGGGAGGCGGTACCGGCATTTCCATTCAATTTTGACAATCCTGAGGCCCTTGCCCAATCCCTTCACGGTGTTGACGTGTTGATTAACACTTACTGGGTTCGCTTCAACCACAAACTTTTTACACATGCGGATGCCGTTGCCAACACGATTACGTTGTTTGAGGCGGCGCAACAGGCAGGTGTCGAACGTGTTGTACATTTCAGCATCACCAATCCGTCATTAGATAGTCCGTTGGAATATTTCAGCGGCAAGGCGGTTTTGGAGAAGGCGCTGCAGGAATCCAATCTTTCGTATGCCATCCTGCGGCCCACGGTATTATTTGGGCGGGAGGACATCCTCATCAATAATATTGCGTGGGTATTGCGGCATTTCCCGGTGTTTGGTGTGTTTGGCAACGGCGCGTATAGGTTGCAGCCAATGCATGTGGACGACATGGCCGCCCTTGCCGTAGGTCAGGCCGCAGAAAACAAGAATGTCATCATTGATGCCATCGGCCCGGAAACGTTTGCGTACCGAGACCTTGTGGCGGATATAGGACGTCTCATCGGCAAGGAACGCCCCATTGTATCCATCCCCCCTTGGGCGGGATATGCAGTGGGCGCCTGTATTGGCCGATTGATGCAGGATGTCTTTATCACAAAGGCGGAAATTGAGGGGCTTATGGCTGACCTGCTTTATGTGGAATCGCCTCCCGCCGGGAACACAAGATTAACGGAGTGGGTTCAATGCAATGCAGATACTTTGGGCAGGCGGTATGCCAGCGAACTTGCGCGCCGTCGAAACCGGGACAAGGCGTATGTGTTCACATAGCCTTCTGTAGAATGGGGAGCAGCAACAACTGAAAAGATAGTGGCCTTCCTATGCCAATGACATTGTTGCAAATGGGGTGCAAGGATGGTGTGCCGGCAGCGGTGACGTAATTCCCGGTCTTATTGTGGCGGTTCGTTGCGGAGGTCTTGTTGGTTGATGCCTGCGTCCTGCATGGCCTGTTGTTGTGCCTGTTGCATGCGCGCGGCAAACAAGCGTTGCAGTTCGGCCAGTGTTTCGGTGAGTACGGCGTCCTCTTGGGGCGCCAGATTGCCCCTGGTTTTTTCGCGCAACACGACGACCATATCAATAACTTCGCGGGCTTGTTCAAGATTGACCACGACCTGGCCCTGGCCTTGTGCGCCCAGCAGGCCGAGGCAATACATGGCCTGCGTTGCCAGCATGCTGACAAGCCCTTCAAAGGCGGGATTTGCCGGTGTTTCCGCAGGGGGCTTTTGCTGTTCGTTTGCGGCGCTTGTATCCGGCGCTTTTTCCGGCGCGGCCTCAGCGGGCACACTTTCGGCGGCGGCCCCCGGCGGCGCCACCCCTTCTGCTTCGGCGGCCTTCAGCTGGGCCTGTTCTTTCTCGCGTTGTACACGCGCCTTCCAGTCTTCATCCACGATTTTTCTGGTATTGAACTCTGGCATCACATGTCACCTTTGCTGTTATAACTCGTTGTAATGCGGCGCAAGCGCTGCGTGCCGCCGTAAATGCGGCACGCATGGAAGCGGGCATTACTTGTTCTTGTGACGATTTTGCCGCGAACGCTTCTTGCGTTTATGCTTGTTGATTTTCGCTTTGCGAATTTTTCTGCCACCAGCCACGGGCGGTTCCTCCTGGTTGTTACAATGTTGTGCTGTTGCACACGCAAAATCAACTGCCTTATTGCAGCCAATCTTCGTATGGCAACGTATAGTCAATCACTTCGTCGTCGTTAAAATATAAGGCGATCTCGCGGGCCGCTGTTGCGGCCGAATCGGATGCATGCACCAAGTTCTTGCGGTTGCTTAATCCGAGGTCGCCGCGAATTGTTCCGGCTTCCGCCTCAATGCAATTCGTTGCGCCGTTCATTTTCCGCGCTTGTGCGACGGCGTCGCGCCCTTCCAGCACCAGCAGCACGGAGGGCCCGGACGTAATAAAAGCAACGAGCGGTTCGAAAAACGGCTTGTCCCGGTGCTCACCGTATTGTCGGTGGGCTTGTTCCACAGACAAGCGTTGCATTTTCAAGGCAACAACTTTAAGGCCGCGCCGTTCAAAGCGACGCAAGCATTCGCCTATCAAACCACGCCCGACACCGTCGGGCTTAATCATTACAAAAGTGCGTTCCATCTCGGAGAATCCTGTCGTCTATACCACAATGCACACAGGCTTATTCTGTCATGCCGGGCCGCCGCATGACGCTGAACCGCATAATTCAACCGAGAAGGGAATCGGATCCGAAACAGCCAATGCATTACAAAGAGGACCCTAACTATAACAAATAGCAGTGCTGCACTGCAAAATTTCGTCATTTTTTGTGCGGCCTGCGTACGCTATTTGCATTTATGCGCCCCGGCAGGTAGGATACGTCTGTTTTGTGTTGCTAACCCGGATAGACAAAAGATGACTGGAGATATGATTATGAAAAGCCCGCTCGGCATCGGTTTCATTAGTTTTGCACACGGCCACACCCAGGCGTATGCCGAGGTGATGCATGGATATGACGATGCGCGTTTGGTTTGCGCGTGGGACGAAGATACCGACCGTGTAAACACCCTTTGCGAACGTTTTGCCATGCGTGTTTGTGATTCCGTGTCCGCTGTGTTGGCCGATCCGGAGGTGGACGCGGTGGTCATCGGCAGCGAAACCTGTCATCATGCCGAGCATGCCGTGGCGGCGGCACGTGCGGGCAAACATATTCTGCTGCAAAAGCCGATGGCCCTGACGCTGGATGCTTGCGATTCGATTAACGAGGCCGCCAAACAGGCCGGGATACGCCTTGCGATGGCATTTCAAATGCGATGTGACCCGGCCAATCAATGTATTAAAGAGATTGTGGATTCGGGGGTGCTGGGAACAATTGGACTGGTGCGCCGGCGCCATTGTATTGGCGTGTGTCTTGTCCCGGAGTTTGTCAACGGCCCCACCAACTGGCATTTGAGCGCGGAAATGAACAAGGGCATGTTCATGGATGACGCGGCGCATCCGGCCGACTGGTTCCACTGGATATTTGGCAAGCCCGTCAGCGTCATTGCCGAGATTGACAACGTGCTTACCACCTGCGCGCCTGATGATAACGGCGTGGCGGTGTACCGTTTCAAAAGTGGCATGATGGGCATCCTTGTTAATAGTTCCACCGTGATGGTCGCCGAGAATACCACCGAAATATACGGCGACAAGGGCTGCCTGATACAGAACTATGGCGACGGCCCGTCCTGCGGCGCGCCACGGCAAGCCGACGCGCCTGCCATCCGCTACATGGTATACGGCGAGCCCGACTGGCGTGTCCCGGCCATTCCCGTTCCCCGTGATCACGGCGAACGTATTCGTGCCGTGCCGCGACCTTGGCTTGATGCCATGCTGCACGATGCGCCCCTGCCCGCGGATGGAAACGACGGACGTGTCGCTGCGGAAATGGTGCTTGCCGCTTACGAAGCCGCAGAAACCGGACGTCGGGTCACATTGACATAGCAAAACGCCGTATCACGGGTTTGGCGCTGTAATCTGTGTGGGACACCCCTGCTCTGCCAGAAAGCGCGTGACGGCGTCGCGGGTTGGCATGGCGGGTTGCGCCCCTTGTACGGTTGTTGCGAGCGCTCCCGCAGCGTTTGCGAAACACAACACATCGGACATGGGGGCCCGATCCCATGCGACGGCAAGCGCGGCGGTAAAGGCATCGCCTGCGGCGGTAGTATCCGCCACCGTCGTTTCAAAAGCAGGCGCATGTATTGTATCGGCGCCCGTACCCATGTAAAGACATCCGTTTCCGCCGAGTTTCATGACCACATGCGCCACGCCCATCGTACACAGGCGACTGGCCGCGTTGTGCGCGGCTGTTGCCGTGTCCACGACAATCCCGGTCAACGCTTCCGCTTCGGTTTCATTGGGAGACACAATATCCGCACAGGCCAGTATGTCCGCCGGTACCTGTCGGGCCTGCCCCACATCAAGAATGCTGAGAACACCGGTCTCTCTGGCAAACCGCAACACTGCCTCCACCGTTTCAAGGGGCGTTTCTAACTGGGTGACAACGGCGTCGGCTTCGCATAGGGCGGTACGCAGCGGCGGAATATGTTCTGGACGCAGTTCGTAATTGGCGCCGGGCGCCACCATAATGGCATTCTGACCCGCATCCGTCAGCAGGATCAGCGCTGTGCCGGTGGGCGCATTTGTCGTTGTTTGCAAATGTTCCAGCGCGATGCCCTCCCGTTGAAACGCCTCGCGCTGCAACGCGCCGAAGGCATCGTCACCCACAACACCGACGAAAGACACCTGTGCGCCCAGACGCGCCGCCGCCACCGCCTGATTGGCGCCTTTGCCCCCGTGGGCCGTCATGAAATGTTTGCCGGTCATTGATTCGCCGGGCTTGGGCAGTCGCGACACGCGCATGATAAGGTCCATGTTTGCGCTCCCCACCACCAGTATCTTTTTGGCCTTCATCACAGTGTCCTTTTGGTTGACTCCAATCGCATCTTTATCGGAGTGTTAATCGGTCGGCCCCTACGAACCAGAGCGTCACGGGCAACAGGGTTTATTGTACAAAGTGCATCAGCCATGAGTCTATACGGCTCATGTGCGTGGATGCGGCAACTTTCCGGCCCGTACAAGAATATACTAAAGATATTGGACACATTCGATAAATTGGCGTATCATACCGGGGTAGTGTATAGTCTTAACCTGGATATTTCACCAGGTTTTGTCGTGAGCCTGTGAAGATTGCGCCAGAGAAGGTGCTTTGCGCAGGCCGCCGGCTGACAGCGTGTTAGTACACGTCGAAGTCGGCGGGCAAGCAAAGTGTCTGATATGGTGTAAGATTCGCAGGCGCAGCAGAAATCTTGTGAAATATGCGGGTTAACGGGCCGATTCGATGCCCACGGGCGATGTATGTATTGCTCCCGGAAAAGACATGAAACAGGTTGAGAGAGAATAAGATCATGAAAACACCCGACAAAAATCTGGTATTCATTTGCCTGCTTGCGTTCACGTTGCTTTTTCACGCAACGGGCGTTGCCGCACGGTCCTTTGACGCCTCCGCTGCTGCGACAATGGTTTCAAATACGGATAACAAGGAGGAAGCGGACGTGCCCGAAAACGGTTCCCCTGAAGAGGGAGAACAGGAAGAGCCCGACCCGGGAGAGGGCGAGGCGCCTGAAGAGGGAGAACCGGAAGAGGGCGAACCGGAAGAGGGCGAACCGGAAGAGGGCGAACCGCCGGTTGAAGGCGAGCCCCCGCTGGACGAAGAACCGCCCGGCGAGGCGGGAACACTTGTGGCGGTGGACTTGGTAACACCCAAGGGGGATGTGGTGACAGCGGCCGGTGTGGAAACGATCACGCTTCCTTTGGTGGCCTCCGTGTCTATCCATGAAGGCGACCTTGACCCCAATCGAATCGCCGTGATGTTTGCCATCAACGACTTGCCCTATCAAGCCGCACGACATGAAGACGGGTTCTTTATTCTGAACGTCAAGGCCGACATGCCGCCGCCCGATGCGGATACGCCGCCGGAAACCGATGAAAACGATGCTGACGACACTGACAATGGGGACGATGAAGAAGAGGAGGTGTCGGAATACGTTTTTGCGGTACAAGCGCTGGCCTACGACAAAGAGAATGACGATATATGGGTGGAAAGCCCGGTGTATACCATCGAATTGCGCACCGCGGACGATCTGGACGGAAACGGATTTGTGGACAACCCCTTCGCGGCCCTGCCGAATCCCGGCGATCAGTGGCAGGCATTGGTGGAGGGGCCGGAGTGCACACGGTTAATCGTGATGACGCCCATGGTGCTTGACGAGGGCTATACCCCGTTATTCCTGCAGAACCCCGCCTATCCGGAACAAGTTACAAGCGTGTGGGCGCCCAATGCGCTCATTGAACCGGAGGAATACGGCATCCTGATTGCGGCAACCGCATGTTCCCCCGAAGACCTGTACTGGCCCTATGAAACAGGCGCCATGCGGGCCTCTGAACCGGGGGCGTTGACACAGGACGGCGCGTATACGGATATAAGCCTGATTGTAAGCCGCGATCAAGGCCGCACCTTTGACGAAGTAACCCCCCTGCGTCTTGCGGCACATCCCATATATGCGATGTTCGGACGCCTGACGGAACGCGACGGCTTTCAAACGTTGTTCCACGGGTTCCCAACGATGGTGGACAGCGATGTTATCACCGGTATTCGCGTCATACCGCTCAGTGGGCAATGGATGACCGAGGGTGTGGTGGATCTGGGCAAACCCTATCCCGGCGGTGTGCACAGTGTTGCGTTGCATCGGCTCTATGCGCTGGCCCCCTTTGAGATGCCCTATCCCGGCGAACTTGCGGTGGAACCGTCGCCGGATGTGGCCTATAACTACGGCGTGGTCAGGGTAGATCACCCTGCCACGGCAACATTCGTCCTCACCAATATCGGCGGCGAGACGCTTCAGTGCGAAATCGTCCTCGACGATGAAGAGGGCATGTTCTTTGTTCAGGGCGCGGACAAAGTGGTATTGGAACCGGAAGACACGCATACCCTGAAAGTGCAGTTTAATCCCGCCGAGGCCGTCGAATACGAGGCAACACTTTCGTTCATCGGCGGGGAAAACAGCCCGCAACATATAACGCTGGTGGGTCGCGGTTCCGCGCAGGAAAAAAGCATTCAGCCTCTTGGATGTGGCGCTTCAACGTCCGGTCGGGGCTTCGGTATCATGGAAGTCCTGCTTGCCCTTGTCGTGGCATGGGCATTGTTCCGA
>SKQZ01000465.1 GCA_007118765.1 Candidatus Hydrogenedentota bacterium | reverse complement strand
TGCGTTATGCCGTAGATGGCGACGGCGATGAGCAACACGGAAAAGCCAAGCACGTATTTTGCCTTGTAATAGGTGAACCTGCCTGCCGCGCCCAAGAGGCGTCCCATGACCGTATGGGTCTCGTCTTCGTCCGCATTGGCCGTGGCGGCGGCCCCGAATTTTTCAAGGGAACGCTCCGGAATCAGCATAATGAACGCGGGCAGGAACGTTATCGTGATGAACCATGCCAACAAGACGCCAATGGCCACGAAAATGCCAAACACCTGTACCGGCGGGATGGGCGTTATTGCCAAAGAGGCGAACCCGGCCGCAGATGTCAGCGAGGTATAGAGCATGGCCATGAACAACGAATCCATCACATGGGTGATGGTTTTCCGGCGGTCCTTGAATTGTTGGTAGCGATCGAAAAACTCCGACAGGATATGGATGGAGTCGAGTATGGAAATGGGCATGATGAAGATGGGAATCATGGAGCTCATGATGTGGATGGTGTTGCCCGTCACCACCAGCAGGCCCATGTTGATGATGACAATCACCAGCGCCAGAATCATGGGCGCGATAATCAATACGGGCTTGCGGAAAAAATAGATCATCAGAAGGAAAATAACCAACATCGCCAGAGGAGCGGAAATGGCCATCTGGATGAACATTTCAACACCGAAGGTATCGTTGGCCACCGGCAGCCCCGTGATATGCCATTCATCATCGCCGTCAAACTCGTCTATTCTGGCGCGCAGCCGCGTATACACACGATAACTGAGGTCTTTTGAGGTCAGCGGCAGATACAAGGCGATGGCTTTGCCGGATTCCGCCACCATCGTCCCCTTCAGAAACGGAATGCGCAATGCCTTGTCGCGTACGGCACGGGCTTCTTCCTCGGTTTCGGGCGGGCCGGGCATGAGCCATTCAAAACTAACCTGACCCATGCCGCTCTGTTCAATGTTGTCCACTGTGGACGGCGCGATAATGTCCCGTGGGATCACGCCGGCCTGGGGATCGTCCACACCAATGGCTTCGCCGCGGAGGGTGCGTGCAAATTCGGTCAGTTCATAGACGCGGCGCAGCGAGTCCACGTTAAACACACCTTCGGGATGCACATTGTTGACCACGCCCACCACCACGATTTCGTGCAGGTCAAAGGTGTCTTTCATCTGGTTATGGAACACGCGCACCGGTTCGTCCGCGCTGAGCATGTTTTCGGGGTCTGTATCCACGTGCACCGGCGGCAGGGGAACCCGTCCGGGGAACAGGGTCGGAATTGCCACTGCGAGCAGGAAAACGAGTGTACACAAAAACGTGACGCCCACGATGAGCCGCGGATGCGCAACACTTTTCTGGGTGAGCCATGTGCCGAATCGCATAATAATTGTACCTCTTTTGCTTTGTTGCCACCGGTCCACTGCATGCGCTTATCTAACACATACATGGTCTTGATTTGTTCCTGCACACCTGTTGTTCGTGCCGGAAACAACTAATAAATCGAAACCTGTTCACATCCGAGTGCGCGAAACCGTTGCGCCAAATGCGCCAGCTCCTCATGCGGAATTGTCGTAAACTCATTGGAACAACGCGGTTCATACTCGATGCCCAGCCGCTGAAGTTTTCCGTTGCCAAGCGGATGATAGGCCGTAATCCCGATGCCCTGCCCATTGCGTAACGAGCGGGCAAGCGCCGCCACCGCCTGCAGGTGGTCATCCCGCAGGTTCACTTCGGGAATAAGTATGCAGCGCAGGAGGATTGCACCACCCGCGGCGTCCAGTCGTCTCAGTGCTTCGAGCGCCGTGTCATTACGCAGGCCCGTGAAACGCTGGTGTCGTTCCGGATCGGTCTCCTTGACATCAAACAAGAACAAGTCTGTTATCGGCGCCAATTCCGTGATATTGTTTGTGGCGCCAAATCCACTGGTCTCAATACACGTATGTAACCCGTGTGCGCGTGCGGATTCCAGCAATGCTTTTGTGAATGCGAATTGCAGCAGAGGTTCACCGCCGGAAATCGTGATGCCGCCGCCGGATTCATCGTAATACGGTTTGTCGCGCATCGCCTCAGCCATGACATCCGCAACGGTCATGTCCCTGCCGATTTGTTCAAGCGCCGCGCTGCAGCAACCGGCGGCACAGGCAAAACACAACTCGCATCGGCCGCGATCAATGGCGTGCTTGTCATCGGTTATTGTATGGGCGTTATTCGGGCACTGCCGCAGGCAGGCGCCGCAGCCCGCACACAAGGCGGGCGTAAAGGCCAACTCCGTTTCAGGTACAAGGCCCTCTGGATTATGGCACCACGCGCAGCGCAAGGGGCATCCCTTCAAGAAAACCGTGGTGCGAATGCCCGGCCCGTCATAAATGGACATGCGTTGAATGTCAAACACGCGTCCTTTTGTTGCGACCATGTCGTGGATGTGTTGGTTTGCATTCATCTCTCAGGCGAATCCCGACAACCGTATGACGCGAACCCGGGACAACGTGAACAGTGACGCTGCCCCGCGCATCTCCATGTGGATATCGTTTCTTGTTTATCCTGTCTTGTGCCGTTTGCAACGATTATACTTGAATGCGGCGAGGATTGCCCAATACGGCAAAGGAGCGCGGGTGGTTTTCAAAAAAGGTCTTGACATGGGCCGCATTCCTGTGTTATTATCACTCACATGCTGTGAGTGCTAACAGCGCGCGCAGTTGGAAGTCGGAGTTTACCCCATGCATTGGTGCATGTGGGAAGTTGTTTAGGTAGTTGGTTTTCAGTCCCAAAAATAAGGTGTTAACAGAAGGAGTATACGCCATGAAAGTGCGTCCCCTTGCAGACCGTATTCTTGTCAAACGTGAAGAGCCCAGCGAAACGGTTCGCGGCGGAATCATCATTCCGGACACGGCAAAAGAGAAGCCCCAAGAAGGCAAAGTGATTGCTGTTGGCCCCGGTCGTCTGGACGATCAGGGCAAACGGGTGGCCCCCGAGGTGAAGGTCGGCGACCGCATCCTGATGGGCAAATATGCCGGCACAGAAGTCAAGATTGACGGCGACGAACACATTATCATGCGTGAAGATGATGTGTTGGCGGTAATCGAGTAACAACCTCAAATTCGGAGGAACAAATTATGCCAAAGCAATTGGAATTTGGTGAAAGTGCGCGTCGCAGCGTATTAGACGGCGTGGCGCAGCTGAGCCGTGCAGTAAAAGTAACGCTCGGCCCGAAGGGCCGCAATGTGGTATTGGACAAGAAATGGGGCGCTCCCACCGTAACCAAAGACGGTGTGAGTGTTGCCAAAGAAATCGAACTTGAAGACAAGTACGAGAACATGGGCGCGCAGATGGTCAAAGAAGTGGCGTCCAAAACGTCGGATGTTGCCGGTGACGGCACCACCACGGCGACGCTGTTGGCCGAAGCGATCTTCCGCGAAGGCCTGCGCAACGTAACCGCAGGCGCCAATCCCATGGCACTGAAACGCGGTATTGACCAAGCCACTGATGCGGTGGTCAACAAACTGGCGACCATGAGCAAGCAGGTGCGCAACGACAAAGAAGTCATCCGCAACGTGGCGGCCATCAGCGCGAACAGCGACATGGAAATCGGTGACATTATCGCCGAGGCCATGGAAAAGGTCGGCAATGACGGCACCATTACGGTTGAAGAGGCAAAGAGCATCGAGACGACTTTGGATGTCGTCGAAGGCATGCAGTTCGACAAGGGATATTTGTCGCCTTATTTCGTGACGGATTCCGAGAACATGACCTGTGTGCTCGAAGACGCCTACATCCTCATTCATGAGAAGAAAATCTCGTCGCTGAAAGACCTGCTGCCGCTGTTGGAAAACATTGCGAAGAACAGCAAGCCGCTGTTGGTCATTGCGGAAGATGTGGAAGGCGAAGCGCTGGCCACGTTGGTGGTCAACAAGATTCGCGGCACATTCCAAGCGGTTTCAGTGAAGGCGCCGGGATTCGGCGACCGCCGCAAAGCCATGCTGGAAGACATTGCCATTCTTACCGGCGGCCTGTGCATTACCGAAGACCTGGGCCGTTCTCTTGAAAGTGTGCAGCTTTCCGACCTCGGACGTGCCAAGCGGGTGGTAATTGACAAAGACAGCACCACCATCGTTGAAGGTGCGGGCGCAAGCGCGGACATTATGGGGCGCATCAACCTGATTCGGAAGCAGATTGAAGAGACCTCTTCGGATTATGACCGTGAGAAGCTGCAGGAACGCCTGGCCAAGCTCGCCGGTGGCGTAGCCGTCATCAATGTTGGCGCGGCGACCGAGATCGAGATGAAAGAAAAGAAAGCACGCGTTGAAGATGCACTGCATGCCACACGTGCTGCGGTTGAAGAAGGCATTGTGGCCGGCGGCGGTGTTGCGCTGCTGCGCTGCCAAGACGCCATCAAAGAAGCCGATATTGACAGCGACGAAGGCATCGGCATGCGCATTGTCAAGCGCGCGCTTGAAGAGCCGCTGCGCCAGCTGGCCATCAATGCCGGCGACGAAGGCGCTACGGTTGTCCAGAACGTGCGTGGCAAAAAAGGCAATGTGGGCTACAACGCCGAGAGCGGCGAATACGAAGACCTGATTAAGGCCGGCGTACTCGACCCGACCAAGGTGACGCGCACCGCGCTGCAGAACGCTGCCAGTATTGCCAGCCTGCTGCTGACGACGGAAGTGCTTATTGCCGACTTGCCCGAACCCGAGAAAGCGCCTGCAGGCGGCCCTCCGGGCGGCGACATGGGCGGCATGGGCGGTATGGGCGGCATGTACTAAGCCGCTGAACAAGTTTACACTCGGAGCCGTGCGACGATATGTCGCGCGGCTTTTTTTATGTGCCCACGCCGCACCATAAGCATGGTATACTTGATGTGGACATGGCAGGCGCGGTAAACGCGGCGGCGCCCGAAACGTGGTGAAGGTTGGGCAAAAAGAGGAGACCCGCCGTATAACCGGCGCCGGTCGGTTCAAAGGAGTGAGCCCGCTTGCGTAACAGGCGCGGCGGGTGTGTGCAGGCTGCGAGGCGCGCCCTGCGGAGGTCCTTATCAGGACACTGGCGTACAACGCCGATGGAACAGCGCGGTCAAGAGCGCCCTCGGACAGTCGGCGGCAGTTTTTCGAGCCGTACGGTACAACCGGCGTGCAGGTGTACCGTACGGCTCCCTTTTTGCCGTACGCTTATCCCGCCGGATTCAGTGTGGTATACTTGCACGTGAACGAACACAATGGTTCGGCAGAACACAGCATGTAAAGCACAAGAGAATGAACAGTCAACACCCGATATCCCAACCAGTACGCAGTCGGAATGGCGCAGGAGCATGGATATTGTTGTGCGGTGTTGTGGTGTTTTCCGGCATGGCGCAGAACGCATTGGCCGACACCGTTATTACTGTGCCCGAGATTAACGCACCTGCCGACGTGGTCATTTATATGCCCATAACATTTGCGCAAACCGATGACCGGCCTGTTTCCACGCTCGCTTTCCACGTTACGTTTCCCGTGGACGCCATTCACGTGGAAGAGGTGCTGCCAACGCCGGAGCTAACGGAAAAGTCAAAAGCGATTGATTACGAATTGCATGAAGACGGCATGACCATGGCATTCTTTGGCGGCGTTGAAGCGCTGCCCGAGGGCATCATCTGTTATCTGCTGTTGCGTGTTGACCCTGACACACCGCCTGCGGTTACCCTGCCTGTTTCCAGCGCGGCCACCTACGGCGCCAGCGCGGCGGCGGCGCCTGTGTCCGTGCAGTTTAATCCCGGGCACATACACGTACTGGCTGCCGCCGAAAAACACAGCGCAGACACCACGAAAGATTGGCGGATTACGCTCTCGGAACTGGTTCGCGTGGTGCAGTTGTATAACGCCGGGAGTTACCATTGCAATGCAGCCGGGGTTGATGGATATGCGCCCGGTCCGGGCGACCGGGACTGCATGCCCCATGATGCCGACTACGCACCGACAGATTGGCGCATTGGTTTTTCAGAGTTGCTGCGCATGATTCAGCTGTACAACAGCCCTTTGGGGATGTATCACGTCAACCCGAATACCGAGGACGGGTTTGCGCCCGGCCCCTTCGGATTCGGCCCGTGACAAAACACGCTATTTGCATGCGCACAGCAAATACGCATCGGATTGGTCGCTCAGGGTCTCCAGTTGCAACCCCGCCGCTGTAACAAGCGATTCCATTTCCGGCGCGTCGGGCAAAGCGTGGCCGCCCACCACGCCGCCTACGGTGCGGTGCAGTTCGTTAATGGCGGCGCGGCTTTCGGTGTGACAGATTATCAGGGTGCCCGCCGGAGATAACAACCCGGCCATGGCGGTTACGGCCTGCTGCTGGTTATGGAAGTGCGGGAAGCAGCTGTTGCAAATCACCCAATCAAAGGAACCTGGCCGCAACGGCGGGTACGCCACATCCGCTTGCAGCAACAGGTGTTCGGGCGTGGCTTGTTCGTTGCACAGCTGTGCGATGCGCCTACGAGTTTCGCGCATCATGGCAAAGGACACATCAACGGCAACCACACACCCCCGCGTGTCAAGCAAGCCCGCCAGAATGGGGAACAGAACGCCGGTGCCGCATCCTACGTCCAGTATCCGTGCGTCGGGCGCTATGGGCAACGATTCAATAATGCGTTGCAGGCGATGTGCATGGTCCGCGCTAATCATGGTGTCCCATTGGGCGGCCCGTTCATCGAAAAAAGCGCGGGTTCGCCTTATGGTTTCGCGGGCGCTGCATTCCATGAGCGATTTCTCCTTTTTGGTGATATGACGCATGCAACGGCAAATATCCCCGCCGAGGTGAGCACAATCGCCGCGCCTGCCGGAGCGTCAAAAAGATAGGACAGGGAAAGACCCACCCAGCAGGAAATCACGCCGAATGCTGCCGCAAGCGCAAGCAACAGTTTGAAGTTATAAGTGAGTTGGTAGGCGGCGGCGGCGGGGTTAATCACAAGACTGTACACCAGCAATCCCCCAACACTGGGCAGTGATACGGCTATCGAAACGCCGGTGGCGCAGAGGATGCCGTAGAAATAGAGCGTGGCCGGAATGCCCGCGGCGGCAGCGACGGAACGATGGCACACCACCACCTGCAACGGTCGGAAGAACACTATCAGCAATGTTGTCACCAACAACAATACGAGCGCAAGCAAAACAATGTCTCCCCGTGATACGGTGAGAATGGCGCCCCAAAACAAACTGAGCGCTTCGGGTCTGCCTGCGGGCATCATGCCCATTATCAGGAACGCGACGCCGATCATAACGGAAAACAAGATGCCGATGGCGGCATCGGGCGCCAGCGAACCGCGATCCGCCACCGGTCCGATTACCGCGGCGGCGGCAAGACTGAAAACAATGGCGCCGATCATGGGGTTAAACCCCAGAAACAAACCGAACAGCGCGCCTGCAAACGCGGCGTGTGCAATGCATATCCCCAGAAAGGAGGCCTGCATCGTCACCAGAAAAACGCCTACAATGCCGCACAAGGCGCCCGAAAAGAAACCGGCCAGCACGGCATTTTGCAGATATGCATGTTGTATCCAATCAAACACAGTCTACACTCCTTCAGGCAGGCGGCCAGCCCGTGTCCGCTACAATGGCGCCGTTCTGCATGCGCAATAACCGGGCGCACCCCGGCGGCAGTGCGTCAAGATCATGGGTAACCCAGAGTATGGTTGTGCCCGCTGTGCAATGGGTGCGTTCCATCACATTCATGATGATGGCGCAGGACGTTTTGTCCAACGACGCCGTCGGCTCGTCCAACAGCATAATCTCCGGTTGTTGTGCGAGGCATCGCGCTATCATGGCGCGTCGTGTTTCGCCGCCGGACAAATGTCCCAAGGGCCGTTCAGACAGGTGCGACAACTGTAACTCCTCCAGCATGGCCAGCACCCGGGCGCGTTCGTCTTGAGACGGGCGCTGACGCCAGCCAAGTCGGCCGTAAACCCCGGTCATTACCGATTCCATCAGCGTAATGGGCATGCGGCGGTCCAGCGGCGCTGTTTGGGCCACATAGCCTACCCGCCGGCGTACCCGCACGGCATTTCGCCCGTGGGGTTTCATTCCCAGCACACGCACCGTCCCTGATACAAGCGGCGCAAAGCCGTTGACAGCGGTAAGGAGGGTGGTTTTGCCTGCGCCGTTCGCGCCTGCAAGGGCGACACACTCGCCCGCATGTACGCACAGAGAAACGCCGGTCAGCGCTGCGGCGCCATTATAAGCAGCCACAACGTCCTGCATTTCTATCACGGGGTCAGTAGTCATGGGGTTCAAGTTGGGCAAGGGCTTCTTGTAGTCGGGTGATGTTCTCCATAAAGGCGGCTTCCCATGTGGGTGTATCGCGAAAGCCGTTCGGAAAATTGGACAATACCACATTTGTCGCGCCAATATCACGCGCCAAGGTGGCGCTCATGGCCATGCCGCCGCTTTGCAGGTTGTCAATGACCAGCGCCGCCTGCCGTTCCCGTCCCACGCGCACCAACCGTTCTGTCTCCGCCACGCTCCAGTCTTCGGGCCGTGCGTAGGTCGCGGCGATTTCAAAGCCCGCCCACCGAACAAAAGGCTCCTGCATTTCGTTGCACAAGACCGTATGGGGGGCCGTAGCATCACGGGGCAAAGTTTCCCGCGCTTGTGTTGCAACGGCATGGATGGCCTTCGTGCGCAGGGCTGCGCGCGCGCGTATGGCCTCTGCCTGCCCGGCATACATGGTGCACAATATCTCCACCAATGCAGCGGTTGCCGTTTCCTGGGCTTCGGGCAACATCCAGTTTTCCATCACCTCCACCACAATAACCCGGTCTGTTGGCAGGCGTGCCGCATCAATGGCGCTCCGGATATTGCCCAATTGCAATTGCCACGGGTGAATCAACACCACCCGGGCCTGCTGCAACCGGCGAATATCGCTGGCTTTCATGTCAAACTGGCTGGGACACGAGGCGCTGGGAAGCAGGGTAAAGGCGGCTACCTGCTGCTCGGTAAGATCGGTCACAATGTCCGCAATCAGCGACGTGCCCGCGACCAATTCGCCTGACTCGAGATCGGCAGGGGCGCCACAACCAGCGCACAGCAGTGCAAGTGCGCATGTGACGGCAACGGTCACATACGCATATCGTTCTAAATAAAGGTGTTTAATAGAGTCCAAAATGTCCATTCTCACGAAGCACACCCTCGTCGTCCACAATCGGAAAGCGACCCGGATAGCGTACAAATTCCACATGCCCGTCCATGTACAAAACGTTGCAACCGCCCGGGATATGATTAAACACGCTGAGCCCTGCGGTTGCCGCTGCGTCGCCGCCGGAACCAAAGGTGTCCCACGATATGGCGATGTTGCTTTGCGCCAGCGCGCTTGCGCCGGGATTGTTAATATCCGTGATAAAGAAGCGTTCGATGCCTTCGCGCAACCGTTGCACCGTATTGCCGCCTGCAGTGCCCGTTGCTTCGTTGTAATCCACCATTGTCGGCCACATTTCTT
>SKQZ01000095.1 GCA_007118765.1 Candidatus Hydrogenedentota bacterium | reverse complement strand
GTGCCCTCAACGGCATGTTCAAAAGCCAACTCCAGTTCCGGTGTCCACGGTTCGGGCATGGGAGGACCGGGCGGATTGGGGCGCATGGAACCCACGGCTCCGGCCATAAACAATAGTGGCGCGCCCGTACGTTCCTTGATTGCGCGTTGAAACGCCCCGGCATAGTCGTTGTTAAACGCCAGCATGTCCTGGCTGTACACCGTGGCATGCGCTGAATACCGGGCAAGAAACAGCCGTTCCTCGGTTTCGATGTGCTCCGCCACGGCAACATGCAGCGTGGCGTCCACATCACCCTCGGAACGGGCGCGGTTGCGTATGTAATCGGGTACTTGCACGGAACCGTGTGCGAATCGTGCGGGCGCAAGGTTTTCCACGGCTTCGACAATGGCCTCGGCAAACCGTTCCGCCAGCAATTCCACGTACTCAGGGGTGTACGGGCCAAAGGCAATGTCGGACACGAGTCCGGGGGCCAATCCGCCGGGACCGCAATGGGTGTGGCTGCTGCTATACATGACGTTGCGATTGGTGAGGGAAGCGCGCTCTTTGATGCGCGGCTCGATAAGTTCCAACAGGTTCGGCAGGGTTTGCAACATATCCGAACCGATAAACACCACCGTTTCATTTCCGTCATGCAGGGCCAACGCACGCACAAAGAGCGGTTCATGGATGCCCGTTGCGCGCATCTCATTGGGACGACCGCCGTATCCGGCCATCGGATGTCCGGGTTCAGGGGTGATGTCACGTTCCGCCCAGCCCGCCAGCAGCGGCGCATTGTCGTTATCAGACTTGGTCTGTGCCGCCGCCGTATCAATGGCGGCGAGCGCCTCTTTGAAATAGGATGCGCTCTCATAGCGCGAATCCGAGTAGGTCGGCCACGGCCCTACCAGCAGCACAAAAGCGCCAAGCGCCAACAACGCTACCGCCACTACGGCCAGCAGAACACGTCTTAGTATTTTCATCGAATATACGCCTCCTACAGCAACCGCAAGTGCCTAATACACGGTGGCCTGCAAAATAGCATACGGTATAGTGGTTGCGTTAGATAATACCATGAGGCACACACATTTATTCCGGCGGCGCGATAAAGCCGTGATACCGCCCCAGCCAGTAGGCGAGCAACCAAGCGCCGCCGTCATCCTCATAAGCGCCGTCGGGAACATCCACCACCCGTGGCGGCAACGCATCCGAAGCGCCGGGGCTGATGCCGGAAGGGGATACGCGTGTGGGCGGTGTACGGTCGGGGCGGTAGGGGTCCTTGTTCCACTTCTCCCAGAACAGTTCGTCATAGGGCAGGACATGGTCCAGCACGTCGCGACCAAATCGGCACGGGCGATGGGCAATGCGCACATCGGCGCGGTGGCTGTTTTTGGTGGCATACAGACGCCTGTCCCGGGGGATCTCGCGAAGGTGTTCCACAGCCTTGTCGAGCAGCACATATCCGGGATCAATGGTGGCGGACACGAAATAAAAGAGACTGGCCCGTTCGGGTTCAATGATTTTGTAATGACGGCGGATGGACTTGCGCAACACACGGCGTATGTCGGGGTCCCATTCGAGCTGCAAGAGGGGATACCATGACCCATAGGCCAGTTGGTCGTCAGAGTGATTGACTTCGTCGGGAAACACCCGTTTGGCAAGCTGTAGGTTGTTAAGATATTTGTGCTCACAAATGAGGTGTTCGTATTGCTCCTGATATTTCTGATCGCCCGTAATGGCGTACGCCGTTTTCATGAATGACAACAGTTGCAGCGAGTTCAAGCCTATCTCCAAATGCCACCACGGCTCGCCATCAAGGATTTCCGGACGCCATACACCCCAGAATGTACGCTCGCCGTGCCAGTCTATGAGCACGTAGTCATTCTCAATGATGTGGTCTGCCATGGCGCGCACTTGTCGCTCAATTAAAGCGGACTCTTCGGCATTGTACTGGGCAATATGACGCCAGTAGGTGTAGAACGCCAGAAAATGCCCCACAATCTCGTCCGCCGAGGTGTCACTGCGCCAATAAAAGTCGCCGTCCGGCGTCGGACGCCACCGTTCACGGCGGTGCAATTCCTCCCGATCCTGATCGGCCTCACGCCGCACTTTGCCCAGTTCCGCGGGAATGATGGTGCGTGCGGGCAGACCGGGAATGCCCGTGGCATTCTGCAGGGCAATCATGGCGTGCATGCTTTCCTTTGCAGACTGTTTGTATGCCTCCTTGCCCGTAGTGGCGTAGGCCAGCGACATGGCGGCCACATGCCATGAGGTCCACAGTCCGTCGTTGGCATCATCCAGAGTATAGGCCACGGTGGGTTCAAAGATATCGTCCAATACGGACTCTACCACCAAGCCAAGGCGGCGATGGAAGCGGTTCAGGCGTGTTTCCAGATAGTCCGCCTTTTGGGCAAGGGTATGTTCCAGTATGTCAATGCCGCTGATGCCCGTCGGCGTCTCCACGTAGATCGGCGCGCCCGCGGATGATATGGCAATGGCGGCGACACGGTCGTCTTTGAGGTAACGGCCACTTGCCCGATAGTACCACTGTCGTTCATCGCTATCGGGGCAGTGCAAGATGGCGCCTTCAGGAGAGCCAATCCAGAGGCATCCGGTGTCGTCAAACTGAAGGGCGGTAACATGTTCGATTGGCAATCCGTCGCGCCCACGGATGTGCCGCCATGAACCGGTGTTATCGCGAATACTCAAGCCCAGCGGCGTGCCGACCCAGAGGGCGCCATTACCGTCGGAGGCCAAGGCGGTGATGGCGGATGACAGCGGACCGTCCACGCCATAGTAATCATGGCGTGACCATTCGTCTGCGCCGTGTTCCTTGTAGTACAAGCCGGTACTGCCGCCCAGCCAGTGCAGCGCATCACATGTTGCCAAAGCCGTTACCTCGGAGTTGGAAACCCCGGCGGGCGTTGTCGTTTCCGCGAGCGCCGTGCGTTGCGCCTCCAACAATGTGTGCGCCTCCTCCAACTCCGCCTCCGTCAACGGGCGGCGATAGTGTTCCTGAAATGGTTCGTCCGGGATGGGCGCGGGCGCCCAGTCGTCTGCGGTCATGCTTCGGGGATCGCTGGCATACTGCAAGGGTGGCAAGAGATTCGCCACATAGTAGGACTGCTCAATGGGCGCCGGATAGCGAATCCATTCCGGCAGATCGCTGCTTGGCTCAGTGTGCAGATCGCCCATGGCGGCAACACAAAAAAAGAGTACGGTAACGGTGGGGATTGCTCTTGTCATGTCAGGCTCCTGTGTTTTGTTGTTTCATCTGTTGCTCCCGAGTAATGGCAGAACGTCCGGTCAACGCGACATGCTACGACTTCATTTTATTTTCGAGGGCCATCGCGTAGTGGATGAGTTCATCCATGATTCTATGCTCATGGTCGTCCGGTATTAACTCCGGGCTTCGCAGGTGGGGCGTTTGGTATATGCCCTGCTCAAACAAAAGACGCTTGAAAAAGTGAATGGACATTTCCAGACTCTGATTGGTGAACACAAGAATGGGCAGCAACCGGTAAAACAATTCCTTGGCCGTATCACGGTTGCCGGACTGGTATTGTCTGAAAATCTCTGCATATATGCGATGCAACCCCGTTGGCATGAAGGCATGCACGCCTCTGTCAAGCCCTTCCAGCATGTGGGTCACCGCCCACCCGCCTGATACCTGAAGGTTGCCATCGGTGGCTTGTTGTATTGCGGTATATTTGCGTCCTGCATTGTGTACCTCGACCTTGATGCATTGAAACGCATCTACTTCATCAAAAAGCCGTGCAATCACGGGCACTGGTACGCCCTCGCCCTGAGCATCCCAATCTTGGAGCATCAGAAAGGGCGGCTGTATTTGGGCTACCGCGTGTACTTGTCTTGCATACTCTGCTTCCGTGGTATAGGGAATGGAAACGAGCACACCGTCACATCCCAGCGTGATGAGTTCTGCAGCAAGGCGGATGCGTGCATCCGCACTTGTTGCGGTGGCACATCCGATTACGGGCACGCGGCCTTGGGCGGCGGTGACCATGGTGTTGGCAAGCCCCAGCCGTTCTTCATCCGTCAGCGTATCCACCTCACCTGCCATTGCAGGAGCAAGAAAACCGCTGACACCGGCATCCATGGCATACGCGATATGACGGCCGTATGCTGCATGGTCTACTGCACCGGATGTGGTGAAGGGAGTGTTCAGCACCGTAATGATGCCGCGCAAGTCAGGGAATGTGTTTGCCATGGGGTTTAACTGTTTTGTGAATAGAAAAGCCAATACGGATAGTTATCGCATGGGACACGCAACATGTCAAATAAACTAAAGCAGCAAGCAAAAACAAGGGCAACATGGTCGGGATGCGTGTCCCCGTATTGATCGTTCATCCATAAGCGGGTTCAAATGGTATTTATGGTCTGAGGGTAGCACGTTTGGCAGCGTGTTTCAAAGCTATCAGAGCACACAATGGGGGAGGGGGCGCATGCGCAATGATTAAGGCATCCGCTATGGAAGCGCCCTGAGTGTCAGGGCGCGTCGTCACCACCTGCGGTGGAGGTCCTTTGATAAGCATTTGTGATCTGCACTCTGTCTGATACAAGCAGGACAGAACGGCATCAATAACCCCCGGTAGCGGCGGTTATTTTCTCATGCCTGAAGAAAGCCTTGCATGAGTCCTTTCAGCAGCACTTCCAAGCTCTCTATGACTGAATGCTCGCGATCATGTATGAGTGCCCGATCGTATCCGGATATGCCGATTTCCACTAGGATTAGTCCATGCATGCATGCCCAGGCAGTTTTCGTCAAAAGGGCGGCATCGGCAAATTCACCTTTTATTCTGCCTTGATCTAACAGATCCTGAATTGTGCGGAAAAGCAGCGTGAGGGGCTCATGCTCCATGGGAACGCCCTGTTTGGCGCGAACAGTATCTTCCTGTGCAATCCATGCCTGCGAGTAAAAAAGAAGATAGTGGTTTGGGTTTTGCATAGCCCAGATGCCATATCTGCGCGCCATCTCAATCAGTCTTTCCAGTGGTTCCTCGATACTGTTGCACTCCATAAGAATTGCAAACAGGTCTTCCATATCATCAAGCACGATGGAGATGAGGAGATCATTCTTATCCTTAAAATAGCGATAAATGGCCGGCCGGGTATATTCCAACTCAACTGCAATCTTATCGAGCGTTACGGCCTCATACCCATCGCGTACAAACATTTCCCGTGCGATATCTTTAATCCGTTCGACTAATTTGCTCCGTTCTCGTTTACGGCGTGTCTTTGAAAGTTCTGCTTGACTTTGTGGACTCACTGTGGTATCCTTTCTGGCGTTACAGAGTGTAACACAATTACTACTCGAAATACAATTGTGTACTTTTGGATGACGGGCATTATGCCAAAAAACAGTGTTACTTCGCACACAGGTAACAGGGAGACAGTGTCATGAAGAAGAGATGTGGCTTTACGCTGATTGAACTACTGGTGGTCATCGCCATCATCGGTATCCTTGCAGCGATTTTACTTCCCGCGTTGGCGCGAGCCCGAGAAGCGGCGCGGCGTGCGAGTTGCCAGAACAACCTGAGGCAATTCGGTCTTGTGTATAAAATGTACGCCAATGAATCGCCCGGCGAAAAATACCCGCCTCTCAACCCGCAAGGGAAGAGTACTCAAAATACTACCTTACAGGGATTTTTCTTGTGCCCGGACACCGAAAGTATCTATCCGGAATATCTGACGGATCACAGCATATTTGTATGCCCCTCCGGTACACGACTGACTGTCGATGACATGACCAATGAAGACGGCATCAGTAAACTCGTATTCGACGGTCACGGTTATAGCGCCTATGAGGCATCTTGGGCCTACTTCTATCTCGGGTTTGTTTTTGATATGGTTGATGACGATGATGATCCAGTTGACCTTGGCCCGGTAATGAATCAGTTTGGTATCGATCCGCCACCCGGCGATGCGGCGACCGCAGCCTCACAAGCGGTGAATTTTTTTATGCAGATGATGATGTTCAAACCCAGCAACCTCATCTGGGAGACACTCGAGGAACGGGCAGCGGTGAAAAGAGATCTGGACGAAAATGTTACAGGCATGGAACCATACGGGAACGCCGGCGGCGACACCGTTTACCGGCTTCGCGAGGGTATTGAGCGGTTCCTGATTACCGACATCAATAATCCCGGCGCTTCGGCCATGGCGCAGAGTTCAATTTTCATCATGGGCGACTCAGTTTCCCTCAATCCCAGCCACTTTAATCATATTCCCGGTGGCTCGAATGTCTTGTTTATGGACGGACATGTGGAGTTCATACGTTATCCCACCCGGACTCCCGTTAATCGAAGCATGGCCGTGCTCGGTTACATAAATGGCGCGGATCATGGCGATTGATGGTTTACCCGGACGGCAGCTATGCAAATACGCTATCTTACAAAACGGTTCCAAGCGTCCAAGCCCAGGGCCACGTTATAATTACCGGTCGGCACCGTAAGGAGCGTTGACATGGGTACAAAGCAAGCTGCCGGGATTGTGGGTGCGGCATTAATTTTCCTTGGGGTGTTTGTGCCGTGTGAAGATGATGGCATGTTCCTTTTGAGTTATATCGTCATCTGGAACGTTGCCGGTTCGGTGATGCTGCTGACGGCGGCGGCAACATTGGCGCTAATGATTCGTGGTGAGAAAATGCGGCTGCTTTGGGGCATAGGCGCGGTCGTGTTGTTGTTGACAATTGGCGCGTTGATAGAGCAAACGATGCGTCGCGGTGATTTGGTTTTCACACAATGGGGGTGGTTTCTGTTGTTTGCCGGCGCGGCGACACTGCTGGGTGTTGCGGGATGGAATGAGTACGATCTGCGTGCCGCTCTATTACCTCCACCAAGACCAAAGCGGTACGAAGAAGAAGCGATTGAGCAAACAATTCAGCGTATGGAGGCGGCGATGGAGGCCAAGGATTTTTCCACCTTGATGACCTTTGTCTCCGACAGTTTCGGAAGCAATCGGTTGGGAGACAAGTATACCCTGCTAAGCCGCTTGGAAAAGTGCAGAAGCAGGGGAGTGTTGGACACTGTCAAGATTGACCGCAGCGACGCCAAAATGGTCATCACAAACGATAAGGTTACGGTCACCCCAGTGATGTTAGCGTTCGGGAGCAGGGCGGTCACATTACATTTTACGGGCGCCAAGGAGGACGGTGTATGGAAACTCCTCGCGGCTGAAGCCGAAGGTTAGCATGTACTTCACATCACGTTTTCAGCGTATGGAGAGCGTGAGCGGGGGAGAAGGATACCGTCGGTGAGAGATAAAATGGTGGGCCCTGCTGGATTCGAACCAGCGACCAAGTGATTATGAGTCACCTGCTCTGACCAACTGAGCTAAGGGCCCTGACACCAATAGTATAGCCAAAATGCGGGGTTTTTATCCAGCTGTCGTCGCACAAAAGGAAGGCCGGACTGCAACAAGAAGCGACAATGGCGAATGCGGGTTATTGCAGGTTCCAATTCTCGAATTGTTTCAGCTGTTTGGAACGGGTCGGGTGGCGCATCTTCCGGAGCGCCTTCGCCTCGATTTGACGCACCCGCTCGCGGGTGACGTTGAACACACTGCCCACTTCCTCCAATGTGCGCGGATATCCATCGCCCAAGCCGAATCGGAGACGCAATACTTTTTGCTCGCGTTCCGTGAGGGTATTGAGCACCTTATCCAACCGTTCTTGGAACACAGCGAAAGCGGCGGTGCTTGAAGGGTTTTCTGCGCCTTTATCTTCAATGAAATCTCCAAAATTGCTGTCGCCGTCGTCGCCGACGGGGGTTTCAAGACTAATGGCTTCCTGCGCGATCTTAAACACAGACCGAACCTTATCCGCCGTCATGCCCATTTCGGCGCCGATCTCATCCGCGCTGGGTTCCCGGCCGTATTTCTGGATTAGTTTTCGGCTTGTGCGCATGAGCTTGTTAATGGATTCGATCATGTGTACGGGAATGCGGATGGTACGCGCCTGGTCCGCAATGGAGCGCGTAATCGCCTGCCGAATCCACCAGGTGGCGTAGGTGCTGAACTTGTAGCCGCGCTGATACTCGAATTTGTCCACGGCCTTCATCAGCCCGATATTGCCTTCCTGTATAAGGTCCAGAAAGGACATGCCCCGGTTAATGTACTTTTTGCCAATGCTTACAACCAAGCGCAAGTTCGCTTCAACCAGCTCCATTTTCGCGTCATAGATTTTGTCTTCTTTGGCGCGAATCACGTCAATCAAGGCACTGATGGCATCCGGGTCAAGCTTTGAATCATTCTGTATCTGGTTGATTTTTCTGTGTGCGATGTGGAGCCTGCGTTCCGCTTCAAGCAGTGTCTCTTTGTCAATCTCAAGGCGCTTATATGTGCTGGGCCTGCGCCTGGCTTCAACGCTGACTTTCAGTGTTTCATCCGCACTCATGCCAATACTGCGCTCAATACGGTCGATGTCGTCAAAGGCAGCGGCAATGCGTCGTTTGAGTCCTTTAATCTTGCGACCTATTTTCATGATTTCCCGTGGTTTGAGGCGGAACTCATGGACAATATCAATTTGCTGCTTGCGAAACTCTTGAATGCGCTTGTTTATGTTTTGGCGGCTTTTCGGTGGCAATCCGGAACGGCGCGCCCGTTTTTCCTGGGTCTCAATTTGCAGTTCCAACTCGCCGATGCGTTCCATGTATTCCGGGAGTTCTTTCACAAACCGATTGTGAAAGCGTGTATCTTCATCGTCGCATATTTGTGCAAACTGCAACCGCCCGGCGAGTATGCGCGCCGCCAGCATTTGCGCCTCTTTAATGGCGTACGGCGTGTCCAGAATGACATCAATCAGTTCTTTTTCCGCCGCTTCAATGCGTTTGGCAATACTGATTTCCTGCTCTTTGGTCAGCAAGGGGACACGCCCCATTTCGCGTAGATACATGCGCACGGGATCGTCGGCGCGCTCAAGATTGCGCTGGGTTGCCATTCGGCGCAGCTCCAGTTTTTGTGCCATGCTCTTCTGTTGCGCTTTTTCTTCCGATTTCACCACGTCGATCTTAAGTTCATCCACAATTTCGACGTCAGTATCGCAAAGCGAGATCATTACCTCGTCAATTTGCTCTGCGCTGGCATCTTGGGGCAGGAGGGCTTCAAGCTCGTCATAAGAAATCTTGCCCTTTGCACGCGCTTCCTTTAACGTTTTCTGTTTCTGTTCCTCAGCGAGAATAGTATTCGTTTTCTTGTCTGTCACGATTACTGCTATGCCTCTTTGTTTTAGAATATGCACAACGCACGGCGTTGCTACAAAACACGGGTATCACAACGATGCGAACTTGTCCGCCGGCTGACGATTAACGAACGTGCATCTTGGTGTCGCTGGGCCGTGTCACACACTTGCTCACACACTCATGAAACGGTATCTTGTGGGGCGCGGTTACCATGTGGGCCCCATTTTTTCCAACAGCATTTTTAATTCGGCGTTTTTTTCCGCCAACGATGCCGTACGGGATGCATCCTTATCCTTCGCGGCCTGTCGAAGGCTTTCTTGTATCTGTGCCAACTCGCGGGTGTAG
>SKQZ01000116.1 GCA_007118765.1 Candidatus Hydrogenedentota bacterium | reverse complement strand
CACCGCAATCATAGCAGGTCCCCGATAGCGCCATGTGCGTATCCCTCGTCAGCGGCCGAAAGAAGCGCCGGGGTGGCGCGCATCTTGTTGCATACTTGTCGGGTTACGGGCAACAGCTGCGATGGCTTCTTTTGACATTGATAGGCAAGTTCCTTCATTATGACGTCAGGTCAGGAACAACTCTTTACGTGGAAGGAAGCAGTATGGCAACAAGCCCACACATTAAAGGGGAAGGCGGCATTGAAATCCTGCCGCTCCACGATATCCAAACCGATATTTTAGACCGCATGGAAAGCCGGGATGAGACGGGCGTCTCCGATGCAGTGGATACGTTGCTGAGTCAAGCGGTCTATCACGGCAGCAGCGACGTTCACCTTGAGCCTTGGGGGGATTATTTGTCTTTGCGGTATCGTCTCGACGGCATTTTGCAACAGATAGCGGTGATCCCGCGCGAGTTCCAACCGAAAATCATTGCACGGATTAAGGTGTTGTCTGATTTGGTGGTCTATCGCAAGGACGTACCCCAAGACGGCCGTATAGACCGCGACAAATGTTCCTGCGCACGCCCCATGCGTGTTTCCACGGTGCCCACCATTCACGGCGAAAAAATCGTGGTGCGTATCCTGGGCGCTGCCAAGGATTTGTATCATCTTGACATGCTCGGATTCCCGGAGCGCATTGCGGACAGCATCCGCGCTTTGATTACCCGTCCCCAGGGAACGCTCCTGCTCACCGGGCCAAGTTCCAGCGGCAAGACCACGACCATCTATGCCGCCCTGCACGAAATGATGCAAATACAAAAGAACACCATCAACATTGTTTCCATCGAAGACCCGGTCGAATACGCCATGGACCGTATTTCCCAGATTCAGGTAAACCATCATGTGGAGTTTACATTCGCCACCGCGCTGCGCTCCATCTTGCGGCAGGACCCGGAGGTGATTGTTGTCGGCGAAATTCGGGATTACGAAACCGCAAAGATGGCCATTCAGGCGGGCCTGACCGGCCACTTGGTAATCAGCACCATTCACAGCGGCACGGCGGCGGGCGTGTTCACGCGCCTGATTGACATGGACATTGAGCCTTTCCTCGTGGCATCTTCCATTACCGGGGTTCTGGCCCAGCGACTTGTACGGCTCAATTGCCCGGACTGCACCGTTTCTTACAAACCTGACCCGCTGCTGCTCAGTTACTTTGGCCTCAAAGACAAGAAACAACGTTTTTATCACGGAAAGGGCTGTAAGAACTGTCAGCATATCGGCTATCGAAGCCGTGCGGGCATCGGCGAAATGTTGGTCATGGATAATGATATTGCAGATTTTGTGCTGCGCCGCCCCACAACTTCTCAATTGCAAGACATGGCAATAGACCACGGCATGGTAACCTTAACCGAAGACGGGCTGGAGAAAGCCAAGCGCGGCATTACAACCATTGAAGAACTGTTTCGCGTGCTGCCGTCTCTGGGTTGAGCCGCCTGTCTCATTCCCTCGGGTTGCGCCTCTCCCCCGTGTTACATGCCGTCTCAATCACTGGGCGCCAATACCCAACGGTGATTTGCGCAACAGCCGTGTCTCCCCGGTTCGCACCGACAACATGACGCTGTCCTTTTGGGGCCAGCCAATGTCCGGGTCGAGCAAATCCTGGATATCATAGAAGCCGCCAAAATGTACCGACCGTTTCCCCGATTGCCGGGCGTGAAGCGCCACAATATCCCCGCGGGCAAACAAGGCATCGTGATAAGCGCGTTCCACCGGCGTCGAAAAAATGTGAAGTTCAAGCAATTGCAAAATCTCGCACAACAAAGCGGGCGTCAATTCCGGTTCGGCAATATAGACGGACGTCCATCCTTCGGGCAACGTCACAATGGCGACGCTTCCTTTCTCCTCATCATGCACGTAGCGAGCCAGGAAGTCGGTTTCCTCCTCAGGCGCGATATAGAAGGCCGGCGTCCACATCTCCTCCAAACCAAACCGCTCGTCGGCGCGCATGTATTGTCCTGACAGCAGATAGGCCGACCCACCCTCAACGGGTTCTTCAAACATCCTTACGTCCATGCCTGTGGTTGCCGCAATATTCGCCACGTCCGCGTCTGCATCAATGTATCCGGGCGCATAGAGCCAGATGGCCGATGCCTCTTCACGTGCAAGCCGGGCATGAAGACGCGCCCGTTCCGAAGCGGTCATACAAAATGCGTTCAAAAACAGGTACACGGGCGTGGGCGGCGCCGTGTCTTCAAGCACCTCGCGCAACAGATGAAACCGAACGCTCACCCCCGAACGCAGCGCCGCATCCCGCCCCTTTTGAAGCATCGCGCCCTTCATTCGCCCGTTGCACTGCAAATAAAACCGGGCCGACTCATCCACCACGACCGTAAGCACTGCCTCGTCATTGTTTTGCGCCTCGTCGTTCTTCAGAAGCTGCAATCGCTCCGCATATACATCAGCAAGCCGCTCAAAATGCGCCCACTGCTCACTGTCATGCAGCCATCCCTCACCCTGAGGATCGGCCCATACAAGACCGAGCCCATAAGCAAGCGTCATGGCAAAATTGCGGCGCTGTACTTCGTAAACGTCTTCGGCGTTTATGCCGGTAATTCGTCCAAACGTCCCTGTGGCCGGATCGCGTTCCACGCCCGTGCGCGTATCATCAATTACAAACCACTTCTTCCCGCGAACAGTCATGCTGTCCACCGGGCCCATCGGCCCGCCAACACCGCCCAGCCCTCTGTCAACATAAGACACCGGCGCGAACAACGCATTAAGATCGCTTTCGAGCAGCACCTCCAAGCCGAAATGACCGCTGTCATTCGCAATCGTTTCAAAGGTGTATCCATAGGGCGCCGCAATCAGCGTGGATGCGTCCAACGTAGTGATATGCGCCGTGAACGCGGCAAAGGCAGCGATGGTATCCGCCACAGCCTCTGAAGTGTACCGTGTGAAATCCACTACCGACTGCAATTCGGGTAATTGCACGAACAAAGTTTCGGCACTTTCAAAGTCCGGGCGTTCCGGTATGGATGCCGTCTCAAGCGTCACTTCCGCGTCCGCCCACGCGCTTTGCAGCGCATCATCGGTCGTATACTTGGTTTTGAGCCATTGCCGGAACCCCCGCTGGTTTGTCCGTGAAACATCATGACCCGTGGGAAACATCCAGCGCTTCTCATACAGCGCACACAGAATATACCCCTTAACTCTGTCCCCGTAGTCCCCTGATTCCACGGTGGCAACGAGGTGGGCCAGTGCCTCTTCCGCCGCGTTGCGCCATGCTTCGGACGTGGGCGACGGGTAGGGATAGGCCGCGCCATTGATGCGCATGGCCGCCTCCGGGAATTGCTCAAACCACTGTGCAGGCGGATTCAAGTCCACGCGAATCAGGAACCGTGCCCGGCTGTTCAGCGCCACATATCGTTCCAATGCGGCATTGTAGCGCTGTTCATCCTGCGGACGTTGTTCAGGATCCCAGCCAAGCGATACAGACACCACATACTGATCTACATTGGCCTCTGCCGCCATGCTTACCTGCCCCGCCACCACTTCCCAGTCCCCATCCTCTTCCGGTCCGGGGAAAAAGAACAACGGCGGCATTTTTTCCGCGGGCATGTCCGTCGGTTCGCCCATCTCGGCGGCAGTAGCCGGTGTTTGCGCCTTGCGCTCGGGTTCGGTACGGGTGGTCACAATGGGATCGTCGCCTACCGAGACACGCCCCAAATATAAGCCCAGCAAAACGGCGGCAACAAGCAACACCAAAAAAGCACACAGCCGATACACTAACTCCATATTGCCAAACCCTTTGCAATTCCGCGTTGCGGTACACTCTTTGTTTTTCGGGCATTGGGAATGCAGCGTCGGCGCGCCCCGTGCGTGGCTGCCCTGTTACTGACCCGTTGAAAAGACATTGTAACCGAGAACACACAACCAATCAAAAAACAGCGGGGTGTTCATTTCTACATGGCAAGACCGCCGTCAACCGGCAAAACCGCCCCGGTAATGTAGGCGGCGGCATCAGAAGCGAGAAATACTACGGCGTGTGCAATCTCTTCCGGGCAGCCCGCCCGCTTTACCGGGATATGGTCCAAAGCGGCTTCACGTGCCTCTGCCGTCAAGTCGGCAATCATATCGGTGTCTATGAGACCCGGCGCAACAAGATTCACGGTAATGTTGCGCGATGCCACTTCCCGGGCATAGGCCTTTGTAAAACCTATCAATCCGGCTTTGGCCGCCGCATAGTTGGCCTGCCCTGCCTGACCACGGAGGCCGATAACCGACCCGATATTGATGATGCGCCCATAACGTTGCCGCAACATGACCCGCGCCGCAGCCCGGCAGAGGTAAAACGCGCCGTCCAGATTCGTCGCCATTACGCGCTTCCACTGGGCGTTCTTCATGCGGGCCAACAAACCGTCATCGGTCGTACCGGCATTGTTTACCAGAATGTGCAGCGCGCCGTATTCCTTCACGACGGCATCCACCGTCGCTTTTACCGCGTCGGCATCGGATACGTCACAGGCAATCCCGCGGCATGTTCCGCCCAATGCTTGCGCCGCCGCCGTGACAGCAGCTTCATTTCGTGCGCACATAATCACGGTGGCGCCTTTTTCGACAAACGCTTTTGCACAGGCAAGGCCGATGCCGCGACTGCCGCCGGTGATTAAAACCACTTTGTTCTCAAAGTCATGCATCATAAATACGCTTTCAATTCACGGGAACCGCTGACATCGTACCGCATACCGTCACACAACGCAAATACCACATGGATTCTAATCCGACTACAGTGGCAATGCCGGCACATACCGTCACTGCACAAGCAATTGCCGGCACGCATCCGGCGTTTCCGCAGGCAATACATGCGGCGCTTTCGGTGCGCGTTTGGCAAGCCCTGCGAGCACAGTGCCGGGCCCCACTTCGATTGCACGCCGCCCCTCGAGCTGTTCCATCACTTTCGTCCATTGCACCGGGCTGCACAGTTGCGCCGCCAATAGGGCGCGGATACGTTCCGGTTCCGTCTCAATACATCCGCTCACGGAAGACAAAAAAGGGATTTGCGGCGAGGCAATGGGCACACTTTTCAGCCACGTTTCCAGCGCGCTCGCCGCCGGTTGCATCAAGCGCGAATGGAACGGTCCCGATACCCGCAACGGCACAATTCGTTTTGCGCCGTGTTGCTTCAGCACGGCAATGGCTGATTTCAATGCCTCGGATTCGCCGCTGATAATGGTTTGCGCCGGTCCGTTGTAATTGGCCACCTGCACCTCGGCGCTCAAAAGCGGCTCCATCTCCTCAGCGGCCATGCCAAACACCGCAGCCATGCCGCCTTCGGGCACATTCTCAGACATCAACCGCGCCCGTTCGAGCACGAGCGACACGGCATCTTCAAATGGGATGGCGCCCGCCGCCGTAAGCGCATTTATCTCCCCCAAACTGTGTCCGGCACATAGTGTCGCTTGTATGCCGAGTGTACTCAGGTGCGCGGCTATGGCCGTTTCAAGACACAGCAACACCGGTTGTGCATTGCGGGTATCATTCAGGTTTTCCTGCGCGCCCTCCAACAGAACCGCCGCCACAGACTCAGGCAATAAGGGAAGCGCACGCTCAAGAACATTCCGGGCTGCCGTTGAGGCGTCATAAAAGGTTTTCGTTACACCTGCCTTTTGGCTGCCCTGGCCTGGAAAAAGAAAAACCGGCACCCGACATCCCTCCGACTATTATTACTGCGCCGCTTTGTGCGCCACTTCGGACTCGGTATGGTCCTGCACCCCGGCATCACTGCTTTCGGCGCCTGCTTCGGCTTGCCGCAATTTCATGATGTTGTTGTAGATATGCTCATTGAGATTGTTTTCGATGGCCACACGCGTGCCATAGATGGCATTCTCAATGCCGCGGGCCGAGCAGGAGCCATGCTGACACATGACCGTGCCGTTTATGCCGAGCAGAGGCGCACCGGGTTTTTCGTTGGGGTCCACGCGATCGCGCATTTGTCCCAGCGCCTTGCGCGCAAGAACCGCGCCGATCTTGCTCATGGACGAACTCTCGAAATACTCGCGCAACATCTTCCCCATGAAACTGGCCGCCGCTTCGCTGGTCTTCAGAAAGAGGTTGCCAATGAAACCGTCACACACCACCACGTCCGCCTTGCCTTCGAACAGGGCGCGCGGTTCCACATTGCCCACAAAATTGATATGGTTGGTGGCAGACAGCGTATGATACACCTCACGCATGACTGCGCCGCCCTTGCCGCCTTCTTCGCCGATATTCAGCAATCCCACACGGGGCTCTTCCACGCCAAGGGCATAATGCGAATAGGCAACGCCCATTTCGGCAAATTCACACAGTTGACGGGCGGTACAATCAACGTTGGCGCCCATGTCAAGCAACACCACTTCGCCCTGCATGGTGGGAAACGTCTGGCTGAGCGCGGCACGGGCGACACCATGAATTGAGCCCAGCACTGTACGCGAAGCGACCATCACCGCGCCGGTATTTCCCGCGCTGACCACGCCGTGTGCCTCGCCCTCCTTGACAAGCCGCATGGCCACATGCAACGACGATTGGCGCTTCTTGCGAACCGCCAGCACCGGTTGTTCATGCATGCCAATCACCTGCGGCGCATGGCGAATGGAAATATTTCCCTTTTTGGGATAACCGTCCAGTTTTTCCTGTAACAACGCTTCATCGCCAACGAGAATAATCTCAATATCCGTCTTCAAGCTGGCTCGCACCGCCCCCGCCACGTCAGTGTCGGGGGCATTGTCTGAACCCATCGCGTCCAGCGCAATTCGCACGGGCGATGTATCACACTGTTCAGTCATTAATCCGTTTCGGGCTTAACCACAACCCGCCCTTTGTAGAAACCGGTCTTCAGACAAACGCGGTGGGGCAATTTTGCCTCGCCGGAATCAGGGCATTCGGTTACATTTACAGGCGTCAACCCATGGTGGGAACGGCGCATGCGTTTCTTGGTTTTCCCGGTTCTTCTCTTGGGTACCGGCATAATCTGTTACTCCTTCGTCTTTTTGGGCGCCAATTCCGGAAACATGTCCGCCAGAGCGGCTAATCCATGATTCCCAACAGGCTCTTCGTTATCTTCATTTACGCATTTGCAAGCGCCGTAATTCCTATTTGTACCGCAGCGGGGGCACAGGCCCGCACACTCTTCATGGCACAAAAACCGGGATGGTTGCGCAAAAACAACTTCTTCCCAAACATAAGGCGCGAGATTGATATCATGTCCTTGGAAAGTGCGCGGCGCATCCGTATCATGCGCGTTATCCGCGAGGTCGTCACTTCCTGTTTCCAATGCGTGTCCGATTTCTTCAAACACCGCTGCCGGGCCTTCCGCAAACACCCAGGCCACATCGACATCGAAAGGAGCCTGCGCGGCTTCGAGACAACGCACACAGGCGCCTTCATAGACGCCGGTGATGTGGCCGCGGAATAAAAATTCCGCACCCAGCCGTTCAAAATTGCCGGCAATGGTTGCCGTCTCAACGGCCACAGCCTTGGCATCGGACGGTTGAATGGACGTCACCCGCACATGCTCTTCAAAATAGCAGCCCTCATCGCCGATACGCGTTATGGGAATTCTGAGGGTATTCACGACTCCACCTCTCTCAAGATGCGTGCGACGCCATCATTATTATACCGAAACATCGCACAAAGTTTCAATGTCACGCTTGCTCGTTATAAATGCAGGCACACGCCCGCTCTACGATAGCGCGCTCCGAAGGATAGGTCATCTGCGAAGGCGCTTCATCCGGCGCAAGCCATATCGGTTCAAACAACGCCTCTTCGGCGCTTACCGGTTGTGCAGCGTCCCGCTGTTCAACGACAAGACGCATAAGAAAGTAATGTTCATCCCGTTCATACCGGACACCTTCCAGCTTGAAACTGCTGTGGGCTTCGCCCAAATCGGCAATTATGGCAACACGCCAGTATCCGGACTCTTCGCCCACTTCACGCACGGCGGCTTCGGCGTCCGTCTCGCCGGGATCGATATGTCCCTTGGGCAGGCGAATTTCATACACGTCACGGCCGTTGCGTTTCACCGTGCGTTGCAGCGCCAGTATCTGCTTTTCAGCGTTGATAACGACGCCGCCCGCCGTTTTGTAGACGATGGTTTTCGACATATAAGCAAGTACGCCCTACTCGTAGGCAAAGCTAAAGGCGTCTCCACCTGTTGCAACATCCACCACGACACGGCCGCCTTTCGTCAGGCGTCCGAACAATATCTCGTCGGCCAAGGGGGTTTCAATGTCACGCGCCAACACGCGGGCCAGCGGACGCGCCCCGAATTTCGGATCATATCCGATGTCCGACAGTCGCTTGCGGGCCGCCTCAGTGAGTGTCAGTGCAATGGCACGTTCAGCCAATTGTGCATTCAGCCGCCGCACAAACTTGTCCACTACCAGCAGCACCACCTCGGTCGGCAATGCGTTAAAGGTGACAATGGCATCCAGGCGATTGCGAAATTCCGGCGTCAGGGCTTTCTCAATGGCTTTCATACTCTTGTGCTTGCCGTCATCCGGCGCGTTATGGAACCCAATGCTCGAAGCCGCCAATTCGCGCGCACCTGCGTTCGACGTCATAACAAGGGTCACATTGCGAAAGTCCGCTTTGCGCCCGGTATTGTCGGTTAGGGTGGCACTGTCCATCACCTGTAACAGGATGTTGAACAAGTCGGGGTGGGCCTTCTCTATTTCATCCAACAACAATACGGTGTACGGATTCCTGCGAATATCGTCCACAAGGAGACCGCCCTGATCAAAACCCACATATCCCGGCGGGGCGCCAATCAAGCGGGACACGGCGTGTTTCTCCATGTATTCGCTCATGTCATACCGCGAAAAATGGTTGCCCAGCGTATTGGCCAGTTGGCGCGCCACTTCCGTCTTGCCCACACCCGTCGGCCCGGTGAACAAGAAGCATCCGATGGGACGGTCAGGCTGCGTCAAGCCGGCGCGGGAACGCTTGATGGCGCGGCTCACCTGCAGAATTGCCTCCTCTTGGCCGAAAACCTGCGCCTGCAGGTCGGACTCCAACGCCGCGAGCCGGTCTTTGTCCGCACTGTTGACGCTACGCGCCGGAATACCGGCAAACTCCGCCACAACCAGTTCTATGTCGGTTGGTCGCACCGTTTTGCGACCGGCATCCGCCTCAATCCGTACACTTGCCGCCGCTTCATCAATCAGGTCAATGGCCTTGTCCGGCAAAAACCGGTCATTGATATAACGTGCGGACAAGTCGGATGCGGAGCGCAGCGCCGTTTCAGTAAAACGGATGCCATGATGGGCTTCATAATGACCGCGCAACCCTTTCAAAATTGCAACAGTCTCTTCCACGGACGGTTCGTTGAGGTCTATCTTCTGGAATCGTCGCGACAGCCCGTGATCGCGTTCAAAATGGTTTTTGTAATCGGCATACGTTGTGGAACCGATGCACCGCAACTGTCCGGACGCCAGCGCGGGCTTTAACAAGGTGGAGGCGTCCATACTCGAATCCGTGGTGGCGCCCGCACCCACGATGGTGTGTATTTCATCAATAAAGAGAAT
>SKQZ01000101.1 GCA_007118765.1 Candidatus Hydrogenedentota bacterium | reverse complement strand
TGATCAGGATACGATCTGGTTGCGTGTGGATGTGCAAAGCGGCGCAAGCTGCCACGTTGGCTACCGGTCTTGTTTCTATCGCACCGTGCCCGTTGGAGAGGCCGCCAAAAACGGCGTCACCTTGGGATGGACGGAAACGGAGAAAGTGTTCGACCCCAAAGAGGTATACGGCGACGCGCCAAACCCCACGCAAATATGACCCTGCACCGGCGTGCCGGTATGACGGTGCGATATGTCGCACCGCTGCTGCGCCGCGTACAAAACGAGAACAATCCCAGAGGAGAATAGAACATGGCATCGAAATCAAAAGGCAAAGGCAACCGCGAAACCATCATTTTGGAATGCACCGAAGCGCCCGGCACCTCGCGATACAACTCCGAAAAAAACAAACGGAATCATCCCGAGCGGCTGGAACTGAAAAAATACAACCGTACACTGCGCAAGCATACGCTGCACCGCGAAAAGAAATAAGGTGCGACGCGCTGTGCGCGGCGTGACCCCGCAAAAAGGCCAACGCCGACAACAACGCACAGCCCGTTACTTTGACATTCGCGCTTAGTATTCTGTATAATTGCGACTCCGTGCCGAGGTAGCTCAGTTGGTAGAGCAGCGGACTGAAAATCCGCGTGTCGGCGGTTCGATTCCGCCCCTTGGCACCATTTTATTTTGCCCCGAATCCCCGTGTTTATTGGCCGAAACGCCGGTAAGCACGGGGTTTTGTTTTGCACCCCCGCAAACGTCCATATTGCCGGATATTGACGTGCTTTGTAACGTTTTGCCGTCACCGAGCATGGTTTCTGTCATGGTTTCCTCGCCGCCGCTATCGCTTGAGTTTCAGTCAATACACATGGCCCGCCCATGACGCTGTTGTGCGGCAGCACGTCTGAATCAGAGGGCTTTTTTTCGTTTATCTCCACAGGCATGATAAAATCCGGTTACCAGTTGGAACAAACCGTTACCAAACGATGGGAGCGTTATCATGAAAGCAATGACTTGTGTTGTACTTATTTGCGCGCTGGTGTTGTCGGCTTGCTCAGGTCAGCGGGACGAGGATCGCGAACCGCGTGTGCCGGAGGCGTTGGTGCCGTCGGCTGATCCTGCGGCAGACCCGGTACTGGAACGTCCGCCCATTGACTTGGGCGATGTGGATAGCGGCATTATGATTTTGGGCATGTTAGCCCCTGAATCCGATTTTGCCAACGTTGAGGTAGATTATCTTGAAACGCAACGGGGCCGTCTTTCGATGAGCATCATCACGGTGAAACCGCCATTTCCGGATTCGTTCCATGTCCGTTTTGAGATGGCATCCACCCGTGATTTTATCGAGCGTCCCGTGGTGGTTCGTGTGCATGCCTATCGTGCGGAGGAAGAGCGACTGGGCGAAGAACACGCCTATGTGATGGGGCGCACGGCAAGTGCTTCCGGTGCGGAGGCGGCGGGCGTCATGACGCCCCGTGCTTTTACCGTAAATGCTTTGGAGGGCTTGGAAAGCATTCCGGATACACTGCTGGTGTATGCGGAGGCCGATGCATGGTTGATGGCCACCGGCACGGACGAGGAGGTGCTGGATCCGCGTGTGGCCACTTCAGATGAGCGCGTGTCGTTGTTCAGCAACCCGGTGCGCATTAACTTTGAACGCGGGGACGATGATTGATGAACATCGTGTGTATCGGGGCGCATCCCGACGATGCGGAAGTGTTTGCAGGGGGGACGATGGTGCTGTTTGCCCGGAACGGGCATCGTGTGCTGGCGTTGTCGCTCACCAATGGCGATGTGGGGCACCATGAACAGGGGGGCGGCGCTTTGGCACTTCGCCGGAGCGAAGAATCGTTGGCGGCGGCGCGCATTGGCGGTTATGAAAGCATCACGCTGGACAACCATGACGGGGAGCTTATGCCCGACCTTGCCCTGCGCAAGGCCATCACACGGATTATTCGCGACTATCAGGCCGACATGGTGTTTACCCATCGTCCGAACGATTACCATCCTGATCACCGGTATGCCGCCCTGGCCGTACAGGACGCCGCATACATGGTCACGGTGCCGCAGTTTTGCCCGGATACTCCCGCGCTGCGCAACAACCCCGCGTTTTTCCACTTCTTTGATCGCTTCACCTTTCCCGCGCCGTTCCGTGCGGATGTGGCGGTTGCCGTTGACGCTGTGATGGACGTAAAATGGCGGCTTCTTGATGTTATGCCGTCCCAGTTTTACGAATGGCTGCCGTGGTTGGACGGCAAACAGCATGAGGCGTCCGCAGCCGTTGATGCCGGGCATCGGCTGGAATTCCTGACCAGCTATTTCGGCTCCTTTCTCGAAATGCCCGGCCGGCAATGCCGTGACGCGGTGCGTGCGTGGAGCGGGAAGGATGCTGACAACGTGCGGTATGTGGAAGTGTTTCAACTATGCGAATATGGCGCGCAGCCGGATGATGAACAGCTGCGGCGCTTGTTTTCTCTTTCACCCACTTCGGAAGGAGCATAACCAATGGACAGGACAATGCGCCATATTGTTGTCGTGATGATGTTTCTGGGTTGCAGCACGGTTGCCATGCAGGCCTACGGCACGGGCCAACCCGTTATTGTCAACACGGGGGAGGGGACTGCGTTCACAAACCCCGGTTTTGTTGAATTTATGTTTGTGCGACACATTACTGATGGTACAATTGAGATTGCGCTGGACAGATGTAAAACGTTTTTGGAGGCGGCGCCCAAGGCAATCCGCGGCTCTGAACTGCAACCGACCGAAATTATCACGGCGCCGCCCATCATTACAAGCGTGACACATCGCCAGGTGCAGGCCTCCTTTACTGTTCGGTTCAGCATGACGGTCTTTAATACGGCAGATACAGGCCCGAAAAACTTTGCCGCCCTATGCGACAAGTTAAACGACCTTGCCAAAACCATGAAATGTACATTGGCGCCCCCGGTGTTTTATGCGGCCAACCCGGACGATGTGATGGCCATGGCAGTGGCACGCGCCACGGAAAACGCCTATCCGGCGGCGGAAGCGGTTGCCGACGCTGTAAAAACAAACATCTACGCGGTTGATCGGGTCGAGGTAATTGAAGTTGAATGGGATCAGCAGCCGAAGGGCCAACGGGGTGATGTGCCGCAAATTGCCTGTCATGCCAAAGTGGAAGTCACCTACGCGCTCGCACCGCAATAAAGGGATCGCGGCAGGGTGTGGTGCATACGGGTATAAACCGTCAACCCGCCAGATCCAGCGTTGCGAGGTGCATGATCTTTTCCTGGTCTGCTTCGGCGCCTGACAATTCACCGGTGACATGACCCTCGCGCATAACAATCACACGATCGCACATGCCCAATGCCTCGGGCAGCTCGCTGGTAATCATGAGGATGGCGACGCCTTTGGCTGCGACGGCGTTCATGAGCCGGTAGATTTCAATTTTTGCGCCCACGTCCACGCCCCGTGTCGGTTCATCAAAGATCAGCATCTTTGATTGTGTCAACAGCCACTTGGCCAGCACCACTTTCTGCTGGGTGCCGCCGCTCAAATGATGCACCATTTGCTCCACATGCGGCGTTTTGATGTTGAGTTCGCGTACTTTATCCGATGCTATTTCACGTTCGCGGAACGGATTCAGGAACGGGCCGAACAGGGCCGCTTTCATATCCGCCATCAAAATGTTTTCGCGGACGGTCATACCCAGCACAAGCCCCTGGCCCTTGCGATCTTCCGTCAGCAGCCCGATTCCCTGCGCAATGGCCTGCTTGGGTGTACGGATGCGTATCGGAACACCGTCAAGAAGTATTTGACCGGAATCCGCCGGATTGGCGCCGAATATGGCACGGGCCACCTCGGTACGGCCGGAACCAACCAAGCCGGTCAGCCCGACAATCTCACCGCTCCGCACAGAAAAGGATACGTCCTCGAAAACATTGTGGCGCGAAAGGTGTTGCACCTCAAGCCGCTCTCCTCCCGGAGATACCTGACGCGACGGAAACTCGTCCTTAAGCTCGCGCCCCACCATCATTCTAATGATCTCGTCCCTGCTCACATCGCATACCTCGCGGGTGTCAATCTTCTGTCCGTCACGCATGATGGTTACCCGGCGGCCAATCTTGAATATCTCCTCCAACCGATGGGAGATGTAGATGATGCCCATGCCCTGACGGGCAAGCCGCTTTACAATTGAAAACATGGTGACAAGTTCATGGTCGGTTAGTGTCGCCGACGGCTCGTCCATCACAAGTATCTGTGCGTTGACCGACAACGCTTTTGCAATTTCAACGATCTGTTGTTCCGCAACACTCAGGGTTGACACCATACGGCGCGGGTCAATGGGCGCGTCCAGCATGCCCAATGCGCTGCGGGCCTCATCATACAGGCGGCGCCAGCGAATCATGCCCCGTTGGGTCGGCGCCCGGCCAAGAAATATGTTTTCCGCCACGCTCAATTGTGGCGCCAGATTAAATTCCTGATGTATCATGCTGATGCCCAGTCGCGCGGCTTGTTGCGGACTGGCGTAATTGGCTTCAACGCCTTGAATATGTATGGCGCCGCTGTCCCGGGGTATGGCGCCTGCCAGCACTTTCATGAGCGTGGATTTTCCGGCGCCGTTTTCACCCACCAGGCAGTGAACTTCTCCGGGGCGCAGGCAAAATGAGACGTTGTCCAACGCTTTCACGCCGGGGTAGTGTTTGGTTATGTTGCACATCTCCAAGAGACTCATGGTAACAATTCCTGTGCTGTAACTCCGCTGTTTGCATCATGAACGTATCTGGTACTATACCATTATTGGAACGCCCGCGGCATGTAGGGAACGATTTTCGGCATTGGATGTGTCCGGCATGAGCAGACGAATTTTACACATAGACATGGATGCTTTCTTCGCTTCCGTTGAAATGGCCCTCAATCCGGCGTTGCGCGGCAAGGCGTTGATTATCGGGGGCAACCCGGACGACGTGCGCAGCGTTGTGTCCAGCGCCTCCTACGAGGCGCGCCGCTATGGCGTGCATTCTGCCATGCCGGTGGCACAGGCAAAGCGCCTGTGTCCCCACGGGATATTCATGCGCGGTTCCCATGCGGTGTATGGCGAGGTGTCGCGCCGTATCCAGACGATTCTTGAATCCACCACGCCCATGCTACAGATGGCCTCCATAGACGAGGCCAACCTGGATATCACCGGTTCGTTACAATTATTCGGCGGCGAAGAACGACTGGCACGCTATATCAAGGCGGCCATATTGGAACAAGAGCAGATAACGTGTACCACTGGTATTGCGTCGAACAAAATGGTGGCCAAGGTGGCCGCCAACGAGTGTAAACCGGACGGCTATATATCCATTGCAGCAGGAGACGAACGCCAGTATCTTGCGCCCTTGGCAATCGGCAAGTTGCCGGGCGTCGGCCCGCATACCCGCAAGGCGCTCGAAAGCCTGGGCATTATGACGGTGGGACAGTTGGCGGCGCTGCCGGAACAGCGCCTGGAGCGCGTCGTCGGCCAACAAGCCGCGGTCGCCTTGCACCGGGCCGCGCTCGGCGTTGGCAGTGATGTGGTGGCGCCGCGCGGACATGCGAAGTCCATCAGCCGGGAAACAACATTTGCAGAAGACAAATCCGATTGGCAGGCGATTGAACCGGTGGTGTTTCGACTTGCAGAACATTGCGCGTATATGTTGCGCACGGATGGACTGGAAGCCAAACGGGTTACCTTGAAAGTCCGCTATAACGACTTCCAGACCAAGACATTCGCCCACACCCTGTCGGACAGTACTGCCCTCGACAAGGACATCTTGGCGGCTATTCGCACGCTGTTCCCGAAAGCCAAGGCAAGACGTGCGCAGGTGCGACTGGTGGGGGTTGCGCTTTCCGGGCTGTCATGGAACCAGCATCAAATGCGGCTTTTCAATCGTGAGGAAAACGAAAAGTGGGAGCGGGTACTACATTCCGTGGACGCCATACGCGGAAAACTCGGGTTTGATGCCGTTCATATTGGCAATGTCAAGAACCCAAACAAAGAACACAAATAACAATGGCGGCTGCCTTGTTTTACTACCACGGCAGGAAAAACCAGACCCAATCGCCAAAGGCCATGGAGAGTATCATCAAAAACACACGAATCCATACCCAGAAAAATAACGTTTCCATGTGCATACTCCTTACTTGTTATTGTTCCATTGGATATTTTAGCATAATGGACGTTGTTGACGTCGTAAATTCAGTCAGCCTTTGCTGCCCAGAATATTCGTTGTTGATGACGGTATCCGGCGCGGGAGTCTTATTTGGAAAGACAGTCGTGGTATGATGTGCCCGGCAATGAAGCCATAAAGGAGACCTTTGAGAACATGGAAGCGAAACACTCTAGAAGTCGTGATGTTGATTTATCAGCGCCGGTCCCGGCGTTGTCTCTTGCCGTTATTCTGGGGCTCATGGGCGCTTACGTTTGGGCTATTCGCGGTACAACGGGGTTTGGCGGCTCCCAGGGCGCGGCACTGGCCGGGCTGGCATGGGCCATGATGTGGTATATGTTTTGTCATGTTGACGGTCAAGGCGAACGACGGCCCTACGGGTCGTTGCGCGCAATTGCCGCCATCACATTCGGCGTTGCGCTGGGCGGCATGACCGGGTACGGCGTGTATGTTGGTTGGGTGCAAGGCAATTTTTACCTGAACTTTCCGGAAGGCGTCCGCGATGTGGGGGCATGGACCGGCTACCTCGCGCTCTTCATTTGTGGCATACACTGGGGCGGCAATGCGGGCGCTTTTTTGGCATTTGCTGCGCCACGGTATCCGTTGGGGTTAAGAGGATGGATCGCACGCATCTGTGCGGGTATAATCGGGTTTCTTCTGGCGGCGCTTATCGTGCGTATTTTCCCACAGTGGTTTTTGCCCTTCTATCACGAAGGCCTGTATGAAGTGGAAGAGTATGCAACGTGTCAACGCGCTGTCGGGTCTCTCCGCAACATAGGCCCCTATGTAGGCCTTTTCCTCGGTTTCCTTGCGTATGAAATATTGCGACGTGACTGGCGGGGTGTGGCCATTATGCTGATCATGAGCCTTGGCTTTGCCGTATCGTTTGCCCTTGGCGGTTACTGGCACACCTTCCATGGCTCGGGAGTGGCGCTGGGCTGGTGGAAAAACTGGGAGATGAGCATCGGTCTGGGCGGCGGCCTGTCCTTTGGACTGGTGTTTTATCTTTTCAACCGGCCTGTTTTGCCTGAACCGCGCCCATTGCCGCGCTTTCGAGAACGGCTCTGGGGCGCTGCATTCCCGCTTTGGTTTGTAACGGGTTCCATTATTGCGAATACATGGCAGGGTCTTGTAACGCTACATGGGTTTGAGTGGACTACCACGTGTCGCATACTTACCGTGCTCGTTTGGCTGATTCCGGTTACCGTGTTGCTTGCCCTATGGTTGCGGAGCAAAGCGTCAACGCTTCCGGCCTGGGCGCCGCCCAATGTTCTGTTGCTGATAATTGTGGTGGGACTTATTGTCAGTCTGCCATCCACATTGAGCATGAAACAGTATGTTTTACTCGGCACATACACGGTATGCATTGTGGTGAGTGCGGAACTTTACTGCCTGCTGTTTTTACCCAAGCGGCAACCACTCTTAAACGAATAGCCGATGATTGCCAAAACAACGTTCTCATGACGGAAGGGTGATACATGCTGGAAGGTCCTCTGTTGTTGCTGGTGCTGGCATTGGCCATTGTGTTTATTATTGTGGCCACGGCCAAGATCAAACTGCACCCGTTTCTTGCGCTTATCTTTGCGGCGTATATGGTGGGTTTGTTCACCGGCATGCCCATCGGTGAACTGACCGATATCATTACCAGCGGCTTCGGAAACCTCATGCGCTATATTGGGCTCGTGATAGTCACGGGCACGATTATTGGCGTCATTCTGGAGAAGTCGGGCGCGGCATTGCGTATGGCCGAGGTTATTATCCGTATCGTGGGCGAGCGACGTCCTCAACTGGCCATGTCGCTCATTGGCGCAGTGGTCAGTGTGCCCGTGTTCTGCGATTCCGGATATGTCATCCTGGCAAGTTTGAGCAGAGCCACCGCACAGCGCGCGAAAGTGTCGTTGGCCTCCATGTCGGTGGCCTTGGCAACAGGCCTGTATGCCACCCATACGCTGGTGCCGCCGACGCCCGGACCCATTGCGGCGGCAGGCAACATTGGCGCTTCGGACTATCTGGGCGTGGTGATTCTTTTTGGCGTGCTTGTGTCTATCCCCACCATTGCCGTCGGTTATCTTTGGGCCACACGCGTTGCCGCAAGCATTCACATTGACATCTCCGATTTGCCCATACCGGAGGAAACCCCGGCAAATATCGCGACAAGCGCGTTGCCCGCGACCTGGAAATCGCTGGCGCCCATCCTCGTGCCGGTTATACTGATTAGCAGCGGCTCCGTGGTGGCTTTTTCAGGCTATTCCGGCACGGGCGCGGCGCTTGTTTCTTTTCTCGGCGCTCCCACAACGGCCTTGTTTGTAGGGTTGTTGTTCGCATTCCTTTTGTTCCCCCGCTTTAACGAAGAGACACTCACCCAATGGATCGGCGCCGGCATACAGGCCGCCGCACCCATTCTTCTGATCACCTGCGCGGGAGGCGCTTTCGGCAGTGTGTTAAGCGCCACCCCCATAGCCGAACTTATCAAGGGCCTTGCGGAAGGCGGCCTGTTTGGCGGGGCATTCGTGCTTGTGTTGCCCTTTGCCATTGCCGCCGCGCTCAAATCCGCCCAAGGGTCATCCACTGCCGCATTGGTGGTGACATCGGCGCTGATTGCGCCTTTACTGGAGGGCATGGGGGTTGTGTCGCCCGTGCAGCTTGCGCTGGTCGTCATGGCCGTGGGCGCGGGCGCAATGACCGTGTCACATGCTAATGACAGTTACTTTTGGGTTGTGACACAGTTCAGCGGCATGAGCGTGAAGGACGCCTACAAGGCACAGACAATGGCAACGCTGGTGCAGGGGATTACGGCATTCCTGACTGCGTTCCTGCTGTACGCTGTCCTGGTCTAGCCCGCATATTTCACAAGAGTTCTGTTGCGCCTGCGAATCTTACGCCATATCAGGCACTCTGCACATGGTGTCCTCTGATAATTCGTGAAGCATACGCCGGGGCTGTTACAATGGAAGGGCAAGCCGCAGACCGTAAGTTTAAGCACAAGGAGGCGCTGTTGCTATGAAAACCGGTGATATGGAGAACTATCGTTTCTTTCTGAAAGACACCATTCGACAAGAAGTGGACTTTTCACAAGTCGGCCAGCACCTGGGGATGTCCGCGCCTTCCCTGCAGAAACCATGTCCCCCGGATACACCGCGCATGGCATTGCCCGATGGCGCCACGTGTTTGCAGGAGTTGGGTACGCTGCCCATCGGCGCCGCCATTTCACAACGGGAAAGTGTCCGTCATTTTGCGGCGTCGGGGTTCACGCTGAAAGAACTGTCCATGCTGCTGTGGGCAACGCAGGGAGTGCGAGAGACTATTGATGCGACCTGTGCCTTGCGCACCGTACCCTCGGCCGGTGCGCGCCACAGTTTTGAAACCTATCTGGTCGTCAACCGTGTGGAGTCCCTGGCGCCGGGCTTGTATCGCTACTTGCCCTTTGACGGCGCGCTGGCCCAACTGCGCACGGACGACACCGTCGGATATGACGCTGCCATGGCCTGCCTGGGTCAGGGTTTTGTTGCCGCCGCCGCCGCCACATTTTTCTGGACAACACTGCCGGCCCGTATGGAATGGCGCTATGGGCAGGCAGCGCACAAGGTCATTGCGGTGGATGCCGGTCACGTTTGTCAAAACCTGTACCTCGCCTGCCAGAGTATCGGTGCGGGCACATGCGCCATTGCCGCGTATGATCAAGACGCGTGTGATCGGTTGCTCGGCGTTGACGGCACTGACGAATTCACCGTCTACATCGCTCCCGTGGGAAAACGCTGACGGACTACACTTATCAAGGTTGAGCACCGCCGCCGCATGGTGAAAACAAAAACGCTTCCGGGACGTCTAAGTCCGCGGAAGCGTTATTACCGTATGAATACGATGGTGGAGCCGAGGGGGATCGAACCCCTGACCTCTTGACTGCCAGTCAAGCGCTCTCCCAACTGAGCTACGGCCCCACGTGTGTGTTGCAAATACTACTGCAAACCGGTGGCATTGTACAGGTATCGGCGGCAGGAAATCAACTTTACAAAGTGCTTCACGCTTGTGGCGCATACCATAATGATACGCGGGGACATTGCGCCAGCGCCTTGCCCGCAATTACGGTTTCCGGTTCTGCGGTCATGGCATCAACCACCTGTGCTTTTTCCTGTCCGGCGGCGAGAATTACCGCATGGTCCACCCGTGCCAACAACGCGGGGGTAACGGTAATGCGGTCCGGGCCTTCGGTTTGGGGTACGGCAGCCGCGAAACACTCCTGCGGCGTGTTGTCAAGTTGCGTTGCAGAAAACAACGAGCAGGTGTGTCCGTCCGTGCCGATGCCCAGGAAAGCAAGGGGGATATGACCGCCGTTGTTTAGGAACTCGCGCCATGCGAAATTGTATTGTTCGGCAGCTTCTTTGAGGGACAACTCCGGGTGTACGCGCAATATGTGGTTTTCAGCAACATCCAGCGCGGCGAGCATTTTTTGGGATATGCCAAAGTTGCTTTCCGGGCTGTCCTCAGGCACGAGCCTTTCATCACTATAGGCGAAATACAGCGTGTCGGGCACGGGAAAAGAGACCTGCTCAATGTTTTTGAATAACGGCAGGGGCGTTTTTCCGCCGGGCAAAATAATGGCGTTCGGCTTGGCGGTGGTATTTTGTGCCGTGGATTGTAGTAAATTGCGTGCCGCGTCATAAAGTGCGTGGCTGGTATCAAATATGCTCGTTATAAACACGTGTACCTCCTCTGTCTGCTACCCATGGCTGGCATGATCATAGCATATCGCGAACACCAGACGATAACGCGATTCACGTTTAACCGGTATGAGCTGGTATCATAACGCACTGTCAGGTGCACTACCGCACAGTTCCAACACTTCTTGCGTGCTGCGTGCCGGCTTATCCGCAAGAATGCCACAACTGTTTTGATGCATGATAATTACGTTTGGATACATTCATGAACACACAAGCAAACAAAGATCCGCTCATTATTGCGGACCGAACATTTTCGTCACGCCTTCTCATTGGCACCGGCAAGTTTCCGTCGGCGCAGGCGTTGCGTGCGGCGATTGAAGCCAGCGACGCGGAAATTGTTACGGTTGCGCTGCGCCGTGTTGACCTTTCCGAGCCGGAAGAAGAAGGCATTCTATCGGCGATAGACCGTGAGCGGCAGTTGGTCCTGCCCAACACCAGCGGCGCACGTGATGCGGATGAAGCGGTGCGACTGGCGCGTCTGGCGCGCGCTTCAGGTCTTGAGCCGTGGGTCAAACTTGAACTTACGCCCGAACCGCGCTATTTGTTGCCCGACCCGGTTGAAACCCTGCACGCTGCGGAGCGGTTAATTAAAGATGGATTTGTGGTGTTGCCATACATTCAGGCTGACCCGGTGCTTGCAAAACGGCTGGAGGAGGCGGGCACGGCTACTGTGATGCCTCTGGGCGCCCCCATCGGCAGCAACCGCGGCGTGAAAACCCGCGACATGCTGCGCATCATTATTGAACAGGCGACGGTGCCTGTCATAGTGGATGCCGGACTCGGCGCCCCGTCCCATGCGGCGGAAGCCATGGAACTCGGCGCGGATGCGGTGCTTGTCAATACCGCCTTATCCGATGCCACCGATCACGGCGACATGGCACGGGCGTTTGCAATGGCCACCGCCGCCGGGCGCATGGCCTATCTCTCCGGATTGGGGCCGGAACGAGACCGGGCGGATGCGTCGTCACCGTTGACCGGTTTTTTACATGAAAATGCGTAGCCGCGCAGCATCCGCAGGAGAGTATATCGTTGTCAGCATCGCTGTCCAATAAATTGTCCGCATGGCCTGAATCGCGTATCCGGGACGTGTATGCCGGTGTCACGCAGGAAGCGGTGGAGGCGGCCATCACACGTGAGCGCCGCACCGTAAGCGATCTGATTGCGTTGTTATCGCCTCAGGCCGTGCCGCTGCTGGAGACCATGGCACGGGAAGCGCAACGATTGACGCGCCGTCAATTTGGCCGCACCATCTGTCTTTATGCTCCCTTGTACTTGTCGAATGTTTGTGCGGCAAATTGTATCTATTGTGGCTTTGCCGCCTCGGCGCCCGTCGAGCAACCGCGAACAACCTTGTCGCGGGAAGAGATTGAACGGGAGTGCGAGGCGTTGGCGGCAATGGGATATAAGTCCATTCTGTTGTTGACCGGCGATGCGCCCACAGTTGCGCCGCCGGAGTATATTGCCGAGGCCTGCGCGATTGCGCGGCGCTGGTTCCCGTCGGTCGCCGTGGAAGTGTATGCCATGGACGAGACGGAATATGCCCTCCTTTGTGATCATGGTCTTGAGGGAGTTACCTTGTATATGGAAACCTACGACCACGACACCTATGCCGCCATGCACCGTCATGGCCGCAAACGGGATTATCTGTATCGGCTGAATGCGCTGGAACGAGCAGCGGCGGCGGGGGGGCGGCGCGTCAGTATCGGCTCGTTGCTGGGGTTGTACGACTGGCGCATGGAAGCCGTGTGGCTTGGACTGCATGGCAGGCACCTGCAACAGCATGCCTGGAAGACGGCGCTGTCCATATCCTTTCCGCGCTTGAGACACACGCCGCCACATTTTGAAATCCCCTGTCCCGTTTCGGATGCGGCGCTGGTGCAGATGATGCTTGCCATGCGACTGTTTCTGCCGGAAGTGGGCATGAACCTTTCAACACGTGAACCGGCGGCTTTGCGCGACAGACTGGTGCGTCTGGGGGTGACCGCCATCAGCGCCGGATCAAGTACGCGCCCCGGCGGCTATGGTGCTCCGGAATGTAACACCACCGCGCAGTTCGAGATAGAGGACACGCGCACTCCCGAGCAGGTGGTGGCCATGATTCGCGCTTCCGGCTATGATCCCGTATGGAAAGATTTTGATGACGCCTTTCTGGAATGAGCGCGCCGGGCTACTCAGCAGAGGCGAGACAGGCATCAGCACCCAACGCCTCACGCAACGGGTCGCTTTGAGCATCGCAAAAGCCCAGGTGCGCATGTTTGCGCCAACCTTCCGCCACTTCGTAGCAGCCGCTCCACGTGCCCACCTCACGGCTCATATCATCCATTGCATGTAAGTAACTGTCCAAGCCCTGACTCTCATCCAACCACTGTTTCTGGCTTTCATGGCACGCCAGCGCGTGGCGCTTTTGCGTGATGGTGTCTTTGATATTCACGTACATGCCCGGCGCTATGGGGTGACCAAGAGGATCGCACAGGCCATAGGGCAGCGCATGGTAGAGGGTTACGTTGCCGGGGATGGGAGCAGTGGGGGGGTGGGTTTCAAAATTGCGCATGCCACGGGAAAACGTCGCCGTTACGGCGAGGCGGCAGGCCGTGCTGTGGTCTTCCATGTATTCTTCAGGTGAGTGAGTCAACACAATGTCCGGCTTCGCTTTGCGCACCACGGCGCCCACTTTCCGTAACAGTGGCAGCGTATATAGAATCTCCAAATCGTCCGTGACAGGCTCGTAAAAGTGGGCGCCCAATAACGACGCCGCGTTTTGCGCCTCGGCCAGTCGTATGCGCGACACCGTGGCCCGGTCATCGGTGGCCGTGCCGCAACTGCCTGAGGCAACAACAAAAATGTGCGGCTCATAGCCGGCCCGTGCAAGCATTAACAGGGTGCCTGCCATCATGAATTCAACGTCGTCAGGATGTGCGCCAATAGCCAATACGGTTTTGCTCATACAAGAATCTCCTGTGCGATATATTTTTTTTGATGTCTGCAATATTACTGCGCCATTGCTTACAGCTGTAAGCTTCCCTTAACCGGGGGCAACGCTTCCACCGGCATGCATGGCTGATACTATATGCAATCAACCTGTGGATCAATCAACTTTTTACCGGCCATGCACACCAAGGCTGTTTCGAATCTGATACCGGACATGGAGGCAATTCGTGTTTGTTTTGATGTCATAGATATTGTGTGCTACTCAATACGACATTTATAAGCGTAGGGATAACACAACCATGTTCAATCCGGGTTTATTTTTGTCTCGTCTGAGTTTTTTTGACTTTGGGCATGATTTTTGTTACTATAGTGTCAAAATGCGCCATAGGTGAAGTGTGTCCATACATCATCGGCGGCCAAATTCTTGTTGCCGCCACTCTCTCTTCGTCTCAACTTTAAGTAGTAAGGAGTACAGTAGATGGCTGTCGCCCCCCGTGAGGACCGTGTGTCACTGGGCAGTATCCCGGATGTACTGGAACTGCCGGATCTTATCGAGATTCAGACGAAATCTTTTGCCGATTTTCTTCAATGGGAAGTCCCCCCGGACGAACGCAAGAACGAAGGCTTACAACAGGTGTTTCAGGACCTGTTTCCCATTGAATCTCCCAACGGGTTAACCCGTCTGGAGTTTGTAAACTATTCGCTTGCGCCGCCAAAATACTCCATACAAGAGTGCCAAGACAGGGCCATGACGTACGCGGCGTCGCTCAAGGCGCTGTTGCGCTTGGTGCGTCTGGAAGAAGTCGGCTCAGGCGGTGAGCGCCGCGAAAAAATGATGCTCGAACAGGAAGTGTTTCTCGGCGAGTTGCCCGTAATGACCCGCACCGGCACCTTTATCATAAACGGCGCCGAGCGCGTGGTGGTCAGCCAGATGCATAAGTCGCCGGGCGTATCATTCGAGCGCAAAATACATCAGAACGGCAAAACGCTGCTAAGTGCCCGCATCATCCCATACCGGGGCGCATGGCTTGAGTTTGAATATGATTTGAACGATTATATGTGGGTGATGGTTGATCGGCGCAGCAAATTGCCGGCAACCACGTTTTTGAAGTGTTTCGGCATCGTTGATCCCGAAGACATATTGAAGCTGTTCTACTCCTTCGAGACAGTGACGTTGGGTCGCATTCGCGTGAAAGTCGAAGGCAAGAATGTGGAGCCGGAAGAGTTGATTGGCCGTTACGTCGGAATGGACGTGATTGACCTTGAAACGGGTGAAGTGCTGGCCGATGCCGGTACGGAATTGGACGGTTCAAAAATCAATCGCATTATGGCTTCGACGGTGCGCGAGTTTACACTGGTTGCCGCACAAGACGTTGTAAATGACCCGTCTATTTTGCTTACGCTGCAACAGGATGAAACACATTCGGAAGAGGACGCGCTCCGTGACTTTTATTCGCGCAGTCGCCCGGGCGATCCGGCAACCGCCGCCACGTGTCGCACCTTCTTCCAGCGCATGTTTTCCGATCCTTCCCGTTATGATTTCGCGACGGTGGGTCGCTACAAGATTAACCGTAAACTGGGATTGCAGATTGACCAGGAAGTCAAGACACTGTCGGTGGAAGACGTGGTCAGCACCATGCAATACCTGTTCCGGCTACGGTGTGGCGATGGCGTTCTGGACGACATTGATCACCTCGGCAACCGTCGTGTCCGTTCGATTGGCGAGTTGCTTTCCAACCAAATGCGCACCGGACTGGTCCGCATGGAACGCACGGTCCGCGAACGCATGAATTATCAGGACGAAGAAAACCTTACCCCGCAGAATCTGGTGAATCCCAAACCGGTAAACGCCATTATCAAGGACTTTTTCGGACGCAGCCAGTTGTCTCATTTCATGGATCAGATTAACCCGCTAGCCGAACTGACTCATAAACGGCGGTTGAGCGCGCTTGGTCCGGGCGGTTTGAGCCGCGAACGCGCCGGGTTTGAAGTGCGCGACGTACACCCCAGCCATTATGGGCGTATCTGCCCCATTGAGACCCCGGAAGGCCCCAATATCGGGTTAATGGCGTCGCTGGCAACATTTGCGCGTATCAATGATTTCGGCTTTCTGGAAACGCCCTATCGAAAAGTCGAAAATGGCCGCGTATATGATGATCAGATTGAAATGTTGTCCGCCTATGATGAAGACAACTATACCATCGCGCAGGCCAACGCTCCCCTTGACGAGAAGAAGCGTTTCATTCGCAACCTTGTCTTTTGCAGACTCCAGGACGACTTTCCGCGCGTACCACCGATGGAAGTGGACTATATGGACATTTCCACGAAACAATTGGTCAGTGTTGCCGCGGCATTGATTCCGTTCCTGGAACATGACGACGCCAACCGTGCGCTCATGGGCGCCAACATGCAACGGCAGGCAGTGCCGCTGCTGCGTACGGAAGCGCCCTTTGTTGGCACCGGCTTGGAACATGTTACCGCGCGTAACTCCGGTACCGTACAACTTGCGTTGCGTGACGGTGTGGTGGAATATGCCGACAGCGAATTGATCCGCATCAAAGCGAAAGTCAAAAAAGGGGATAACCCATTCCGCACAGAAGAAGACGTATACCCGCTAAAGAAATATGCACGTTCAAACCAGAATACGTGCATCAATCAGCGACCCATCGTGCACAAGGGCGACAAGGTTGCCGCCGGCGATATTATCGCCGACGGACCTGCTGTTGACAATGGCGAGTTGGCGCTGGGGCGCAACGTGCTTGTGGGATTCATGCCGTGGGACGGCTATAACTTTGAAGATGCCATCGTGCTCAGCGAAGAACTGATCATTGATGACGTCTTTACCTCCATCCACATCAATGTGCATGAGATGGACGCACGCGACACAAAACTCGGGCCCGAAGACATTACCCGCGACATACCGAACGTCAGCGAAGAGGCACTCCGCAATCTTGATGAAACCGGTATAGTGAAGATCGGCGCGAAAGTGACGCCGGGCGACATATTGGTGGGCAAAGTGACACCGAAAGGGGAGACGGAGCTGGCGCCGGAAGAAAAACTGCTTCGTGCCATATTCGGCGACAAGGCGGAAGATGTTCGCGATGCCTCCCTGTATGTCAAGCCGGGCTCTGCCGGCGTAGTGGTGGATGTGAAGGTATGCAGCCGCCGCGAAAAAGGACTCGATGCGCAAACACGGAAGGCCATCAAAAAAGAGGTGGCGGCCATCGAACGCCAGTACAACCAGCGCATCGGCGAAATACGCCAAGTGTTTGAGCAACTGGTACGTGACGACATGATCGGCTTGAAGATTATGGAGGACGTATACGACTTCAAGTCGGATGAGTTGGTGTTTGAGAAAGGAAAAAAGGTCCGTGCCAAACAACTCGGCACAACGGATTATGCCCTGCTTGCACGCCTGAAGATTGAAGACAAGAAAACTCAACAGAAGCTTTCCCGCTTGGTGAATCTTGCCGCAATGGAAGAGGCAAAGTTGATTGCGGTGCGTGATGCCCAAATTGAACGCCTTAAGAAGGGCGACGAACTGACGCCGGGCGTTAACAAGTCGGTGAAGGTGTATGTGGCCACCAAGCGCCGCATGTCGGTGGGTGACAAAATGGCCGGCCGACACGGCAACAAAGGCGTGGTGGCGCGTATCGTGCCGGTTGAAGACATGCCGTTCCTTCCGGATGGCACACCGCTTCAGATTCTGTTAAATCCTCTGGGCGTTCCATCGCGTATGAACGTGGGGCAAATCATGGAGACCCACCTCGGCTGGGCGCTGAAATCACTGGGACTGCGTGTTTCGTCGCCGGTATTCAATGGCGCCACCGAAGAACAGATACAGGAAATGATGGAGAAGGCCGGACTGCCGCGCAACGGCAAGGTACGGTTGCGGGATGGCCGCACGGGCGAACATCTTTATCATGAAACAACCGTCGGTCAGATTTATATGCTGAAACTGAACCATCTGGTGGACGACAAGATTCATGCCCGTGCCATTGGTCCCTACTCGCTGGTGACGCAACAGCCGCTGGGCGGCAAGGCACAATATGGCGGCCAGCGCTTTGGTGAAATGGAAGTGTGGGCGTTGCAGGCCTACGGCGCTGCCTATACGCTGCAAGAACTGCTGACGCTGAAATCCGACGATATTCATGGCCGCACCAAAGCGTATGAAGCCATTGTGAAGGGCGACTATGAAATCGATCCGGGCACTCCGGAATCCTTTAACGTGCTTGTCCGCGAGATGCAAAGTTTGTGTCTTGACGTACTGAAACTTGTGAAAGCGGAATCGGCAGCCGATGCCGAAGAAGATATAACGGAGGACTAAACCTTGGCCAAGTACACACCGACCACCGGCGATCATTTTGATGCAATACAGATTCGGCTGGCCGCGCCTGAAGAAGTCATGAAATGGTCCAAGGGCGAAGTCAAAAAGCCTGAGACCATTAACTACCGCACGTTCAAACCGGAAAAGGACGGCCTTTTCTGCGAACGCATCTTTGGCCCGGTCAAAGACTGGGAATGCGGCTGTGGCAAATATAAAAAAGTGAAGCATCGCGGCATTACCTGCGACCGCTGCGGCGTTGAGATTACGGAATCAAAAGTGCGCCGTGAACGTATGGGCTGCATTAAGCTTGCCGTGCCGGTTACACACATCTGGTTCTTCAAGAATACGCCGAGCGTGATTGGCGGCCTTTTGGACCTGTCCATTCGCGCACTGGAACGCATCATTTATTTTGAGAACTTTATTGTTGTTGATCCCGGCGATACCGATCTTGAGAAAAAGGCCATCCTCACCGAGGATGAATACCAAGAACAACGTGCCAAGTATGGCGCTGACCGGTTTACCGCGCTCATGGGCGCAGAAGCCGTCAAGATACTGTTGGAAGAAATTGATCTAGATGCCCTGAGTGCCGAATTACACGCACAGTTCGCCGCCGCAACTTCACAGCAGGTGCGAACGAAGTCGCTCAAGCGCCTGAAGATTGTGGAATCATTGCGCAAGTCCGGCAATAAGCCGACGTGGATGGTGCTTAATGTAGTTCCGGTTATCCCGCCGGATCTGCGGCCGTTGGTACCGCTTGACGGCGGACGATATGCCACCAGCGATCTGAATGATTTGTATCGGCGCGTGATAAACCGCAACAACCGCCTGCGTCGTTTGTTGGAATTGCGTGCGCCCGAGGTTATTTTGCGCAATGAAAAGCGCATGCTGCAGGAAGCAGTGGATGCGTTGTTTGATAATGGCCGGCACGGTCGCACGGTCTTGGGCAGCAGCGGCAATCGCCCGTTGAAGTCTCTCAGCGACATGCTCAAGGGCAAACAAGGACGGTTCCGCCAGAATCTGCTGGGCAAACGGGTGGATTACTCCGGGCGCTCGGTGATCGTGGTGGGTCCTGATTTGCATCTTCATCAGTGTGGTTTGCCCAAGCGCATGGCGCTTGAATTATTCGAGCCTTTTATTATTCACCTGCTGAAAGAACGCGGACACGCAACAACGATTAAGGCCGCGAAACGCAGTATTGCGCAGGGTAAAGAAGAGGTCTGGGATATTCTTGAGGATGTAATCCGTGATCATCCCGTGTTGCTGAACCGTGCGCCTACGTTGCATCGTCTTGGCATACAGGCGTTCCAGCCGGTATTGATTGAAGGTAATGCCATACGCTTGCATCCGCTGGTATGCCGTGCGTTTAACGCCGACTTCGACGGTGACCAGATGGCCGTTCATGTGCCGCTGTTTCCCGCCGCACAGCTCGAAGCGCACCTGCTTATGATGTCCTCATCGAACATTTTCGCACCGTCCAACGGGTTGCCGGTGGTAACGCCCAGTCAGGACATCGTGTTGGGCATCGCATGGATGACCAAGGAACGACAGGGTGCAAAAGGCGAGTGGAAAGCCGAATGGACGGGTAAACACGGCGAGATTTTGAAGCCGGGACGCGTTTTTGCGGATTCGGAGACTGTAACGCTTGCGCATAACGCCGGTGAAGTGGATATGCACGCCCGCATAAAGCTGCGGGAAGATGGTGAGATTATTGAAACAACCGTGGGCCGGGTACTACTGGCGGAGGAATTGGCGCCGGAAGTGACTGTGAAGGATGTCAACCGGCAACATAACCAGACATCTCTGGGCGAAGTGATTGCCGCCTGTTATAACCGATGGGGCCACCGTCGAACAGTTGCGCTCCTTGATAAAATGAAGCGTGCCGGGTTCAAATATGCCACCCGCTCCGGCATAAGCGTTGCCTTGGAAGACATGCTCATTCCACCCGCCAAAAAAGATCTCATTGCCGAGGCCGAAGCCAAGGTGCAAAAAGTGGATGACATGTACCGCAACGGTCTGATTACCGAAGGTGAACGCCGTCACATTGTGGTTGACCAATGGACTTCAACCAGTGATTTGGTAACGGACGTGATGATTAAAGGCATGGCCGAGAACGCGCAGGGCTTTACGGGTCTGCACCTTATGTATGAATCGCAGGCACGCGGCAGCAAATCACAGATTCGCCAGTTGGCGGGCATGCGTGGCCTCTTGGCAAAACCGTCCGGTGACATTATCGAATCTCCCATTACGTCAAATTTCCGTGAAGGGTTGACGGTGGTGGAGTATTTCATCTCTTCCCATGGCGCACGTAAAGGTTTGGCGGATACCGCGCTGAAAACGGCGGATGCGGGTTATCTCACACGACGCCTTGTGGACGTTGCCCAAGACGTAACAATAGAGGAAGATGACTGCGGCACCATCAACGGCATCTGGATGGAACCGCTGGTGGAAGGCGCAGAAGTGATCGCGCCGCTGAATGAACGTATTGTTGGGCGATATGTGCTTGACGATCTTCATATTCCGGGCGAATCTGAGCCGGTTGTTGAAGCGGATCACGAAATTACCGAGGCGGCAGCCAAGAAAATCGTGGATGCCGGGTTGCCGGGTGTTACGGTGCGTTCCGTGCTTACATGCCAGTCGAAGAAGGGTGTATGCGCGAAATGTTACGGACGTAATCTGGGCACCAACAAACTGGTGGAATTGGGCGAGTCGGTGGGCATCATCGCCGCTCAATCCATTGGCGAACCGGGCACACAGTTGACCATGCGCACATTCCACATCGGCGGCGCGGCAAGTCGTCAAGTGGAAAGCCCTGAGATTAAGTCGAACGAATCCGGCATCATAGAATTCCGGAATGTTCGTACCGCCAAAAACCGGGAAAAGAAGATTGTAACCGTGAACCGTGGCGGCGAATTAGCCATTTTGAACGCCGAAGGCAAAGAGGTGCAGCGCGTAGCGTTGGCGCCTGGCTGCGAATTGCACTGCGAAGACGGCCAGAAGATAGGCAAAGGGCAGGTACTGTTCCACCGCGACCCCTATAATGTCAATGTCATCGCCGAAAAATCCGGCACTATCCGGCTGGAAGGCATGGTACAGGGTGTCACGGTACGCAAAGAGATCAATACGGACACCGGACTGGAAGAACTTGTAGTTACCGAACACAAACATGACCTGCATCCTCAAATTACGATCTTGGACAAGGACGAGGATGTGCTTGTATTTACCACCATTTCTTCCGACACCCATGTGCTCGTGAAAGATGGCGACAAGGTGCTCGCCGGCGATTTGCTGGCCAAAACGCCGCGGCAATTCTCCAAGACCAAAGATATTACCGGCGGTCTGCCCCGTGTGGCGGAATTGTTTGAAGCGCGTCAGCCCAAGCAACCCGCCATCATCAGTCACATTGACGGCATTGTGGAACTCGTAAGCACAACCCGCGGAACGCGCAAATTGAAAGTTGTGCCGCCGGTGGGCAAGGAGCGTGAGTATACCATTCCCCCGGGAAAACACCTTAATTTCCACACGGGCGACCGGGTATATGCCGGGCAGCGTATCACCGACGGGCCTGTAATCCCACAGGATATCCTGGAAGTTCAGGGTGAAGACGCATTGCGCCGCTATCTTTTGGACGAAGTACAGCAGGTGTACCGTTTGCAAGGGGTGCGCACCAACGACAAGCATATTGAAATTATCATCCGGCAGATGTTGCGCAAGGTGCGTATCAAGGCGGACCCCGGCGATACGCCCTTCCTGGCCCATGAAGAAGTGGATAAGATTCGATTTGCCGAGATTAACGAAGAGACGCAACGAGGCGACGGACGCCCCGCAGAAGCGGAGCCTGTGCTGCAAGGCATCACGAAGGCGGCATTGAGCACAGGAAGTTTTGTTGCCGCAGCCTCCTTCCAGCAGACAACACGGGTTCTGACAGAAGCCGCCATCAGCGGAAAGAGCGATTATCTGGAAGGGCTGAAAGAGAACGTCATTATTGGACATCTTATCCCGGCAGGCACGGGAAGCCCCCACTACCAGAGTTCCAGACCCAAACTGCCTGCGGATGACCTGGAAGAGCATTTGGAGATTGGTGAAACAGAAACGGTTGAGGACATGGCGGAAGAAGAGCAGGGCTAACGGATACCAACCGCCCGACGCCAAACGTTTCCGTGCCGCAATAAAAGGCAAAGAGTGATGAATTACCGAAGTACGTGTTTTTGTGTTATGGCTGTTATGACGGCTGCATTGTACGCCGGCGCCGCGGCCATCTTTGTGGATGGTGTTGTGGCCACCGTTGGCAATGAGCCGATCCTGCATAGCGATGTCATGCACGAAATCATGCCAATGTTGCAAGCCCTTGGTTCAACCCCGGGGTCCCAGGAAGAACGGGCCCAACAAGTTGAAGAACTGTTTCGTGATGCATTGGAACAAGCAATTGAACATCACATTCTACATCGGGAAGCGGTCACCTTGGGTGTGGAGATACCTGATGACGAAGTTGAGCGACGTGTTGCGCAAATGCGCAGTCAGTACGGCTCGTCAGAGGCGTTCCAACAGGCCTTGCGTGAAGCCGGCCACACCATGTCGGAATTCCGGGACCGCCTTCGCCGACAAATAATGGCGATTAGTGTAAGCATGAGCAAGCGGCGGCAATTTGAACGGGATGCCGTTGTTTCCGAGTCCGATATCGCTCAGTTCTATCAAGATAATATGGACGAATTTCGCTATCCCGCGCGGTTTCGTGTGCGTCGTATTTTCATGCAGGCGCCCAATGATGCCGACAGCAGGGAGGAAGTGCGCGCCAAGTTGGCAACTATTCGCGACGAGATTGCTGACAACGGCAGTTTCGCCGAGGCGGCCCGAACCCATTCGGACGGCCCCGAAGCAGCGGAAGGGGGTATGATTGGCTGGGTGCGGCCGGGTGATTTGGTTGAACCCCTTGATAGCACACTTGCCGCCATGGCTGAAGGCGAAATCAGTGACGTGCTTGAAACCGAATATGGCTTGCATTTGTTGAAACTTGAAGATATTGAAAGTGAGGGCGTTCTTTCCTATGACGAGGCACGCAATGAGATAGAGCCTATTTTGCGTGAGCAGAAGGGCGATGAACGATATCGGCAATGGATGAGCACATTGCGACGCCGTAGTAATGTTCGCGTGCTGTTATAGCCGCAATCAGGAACCCGCAGCATCGCCGCCGACGGGTTGCCGGTTTACGGTCGAGAAGCGCAACGTATGTTGATGCGTACCCTGAAAATGACGTTTTGGGTGTATTATGACCACTTGGGGAAACTGCTGGTCGCAAATCTGGTTTGTGTGTGTGCGTTGCTTGTTCCCATAGCCTTTGCCCATGCGGCCTTTGTGCACGGCGAACTGGGAAGCGTCCTGTGGGTGTCAATGCCTCTGGTGGTGATCGCCTGTGTGGTGCTGTTGCCGATACTGCATGTTGGACTGTTATGGTTGATTAAGGAACTGTTGGAGACACGCGACGGGAGTCTTAAAACGTTTTTTGCGGGCATGCGCAAGTTTGGCGGGCGTGCGGTTGTGCTTGCCATCCTGTTTGGTCTGACTTCCCTGTTTTTACTCAGCAGTATTTGGTTTTACGGGGCGCGCATCAGCGCTTCCTGGCCTCTTATGGGGTACACGCTAAGCGCGGCAGCCGCATGGGCGCAACTGCTTTTGTTGCTTATGGCCACCCTGACGCCGCCCGCCTTGGTCAATAAAGATGCCGGTGTGTTTAACGCTCTGAAGATGGCACTGGTGCTGGTTGTGGACAATCCGGTGTTTGCGTTCATGCTTTTTGTCCACGCGGCGCTTTTGATGGCATTTTCGCTGTTCCCGCCGGTGCTCCTGTTTTGTTCTTTTGCGCCGCTGGCGGCGCTGCAAGGCAGTGCCTACGAGATATTATCGCGCAAATATGCCGCTATTCGTACTTGGCAGGCCAATGGGCAGACGGCGGATAAACCGCTGGACATTGATTTTGGCGACGACAATGATGAATACTTGTGTCGCGGATTTCGCGATTTGCTGTTTCCTTGGAAAGAGTAAGCGCGCTCGTGCGCTGCGGCACAGTTGGGAAACGACGACAGGCGTTGTTTCATACGGATGTATCCGAACAACCTAGAGAAGGATTGGAGAGCAAATGACACGGATAACAAGCATTATAGGCCGAGAAATTCTGGATTCACGCGGTAATCCGACCATTGAAGTGGACGTTCATTTATCGTCCGGGATCATGGGGCGCGCTGCAGTGCCTTCCGGCGCTTCCACGGGCGAAAATGAAGCGGTGGAATTACGCGACGGCGACAAGAAACGGTATCTTGGCAAGGGCGTTCTCAAAGCGGTTAAGAATATCAATGATGTTCTTGCCCCGGAGTTGATTGGCTTGGATGCCTTGGAGCAGCGCGAACTGGACATGAGCATGCTTGCCCTTGACGGCTCCAAGAACAAGGCCAAATTAGGCGCCAACGCCTTGCTGGGCATTTCGTTGGCCACGGCAAAAGCCGCTGCACAGGTATTGGAAATGCCGTTGTATCGTTATATCGGCGGTGTCAATGCGTATACACTGCCCGTGCCCATGATGAACATTCTGAACGGCGGGTCCCATGCCGACAACAACGTGGACGTACAGGAGTTCATGGTCATGCCTGCCGGCGCCGTTTCCTTCCGGGAAGCGCTGCGCATGGGTGCGGAGGTATTTCACGCACTCAAGAAGGTACTGAAAGATGCAGGCCTGAATACGGCGGTAGGCGATGAAGGTGGATTCGCGCCGGACCTCAAATCCAATGTTGAGGCTATTGAGGTCATCTTAAAGGCCATCAAAAACGCCGGATACAAGGCGGGCAAAGACATCTATATCGCACTTGATCCTGCGTCCAGCGAGTTCTGCAAGAAGGGCAAGTACAAGTTGGAAGCGGAAGGCGTCACCAATAGCGCTGATGACATGGTGGCCTATTGGAGCGAGTGGGTGAAGAAATATCCCATCATCTCCATTGAGGACGGTCTCAGTGAAAACGATTGGAAAGGCTGGAAAAAACTTACCGATGCCCTTGGCGACAAGGTGCAGCTGGTGGGCGATGACCTGTTCGTAACGAATGTGGAATACCTGAGCCGGGGCATCAAAGAAGGTGTCGCCAACAGTATTCTCGTAAAAGTGAATCAAATCGGCACATTGACCGAAACGCTGGACACCTGTCAGATGGCGCATCGTGCGGGGTATACTACAGTGATCTCCCATCGCAGTGGCGAGACGGAAGACGCCACCATCGCCGATATCGCTGTCGCCGTCAATGCCGGACAGATTAAGACCGGATCGGCATCGCGTAGCGACCGAATTGCCAAATACAATCAATTGCTTCGAATCGAAGAAGAATTGGGTACAGAGGCATATTTTCCGGGAATGAAAACATTTACGAATGTGAACATGAAATAGTAACGGGATGTGCGGAGGATGGCCTGCGTCATCCTCCGCCAAGTATTTATGCGTAGAGAACTTTTATTGTATGGCCTGGCAGGAACATTGGTTATTGCGGTGGCGTACGCCTATTTCCACCAGCGCGACATACATGCCCGATACGTTGAACTCAGGGAAAATGAAAAACAGTTGGAGGCGGTACGAAGAGATGTTGACGCACTGAAAAGCCGGGTGGAGGAGACCAAAGCGCGGGTCGAAAACATGGAGAAAGACCCTGTGGAGATGGAGGCGACCATCCGGCGTATACGTCGATTGACACGGGAAGGTGAAATCATATTTCGCATCGAAGAAGAAGAGTCCTTTTGGAGCGAGATGATGCAACCGTCACTGCCCGATGCGCCGCTGGAAACGCCGGAATTGACACCGATTATACCGGATGAATAGCCGTAGATTGCTGTTAGCCATTTAATAGATGATGCAAACCTTATGTTCACTTGGTGCACAGGGAGCGGTTACAGACTGGCCGCCCAACCAATTGCCATACATTATGCGTCTGAATCCTTCGTTATGGCATAGCGCTTAACCCGGATATTTCACCCCGCCACGGCGGGGTGAAATATCCGGGTTAAAACCAAGCGCTGTTGTCGGCATACGGTGGCCGCGAACCGTTATCTCAGTAGCTTTTGTGCTTCGGTGCAACAGGATAGCCTGTCGAACTATGCAAACAGTTGTGGCATGACAAACGAACAACACACAAACTTGCGCGTGTTTTGCCTGTGTGGGCAAAAGATGCAGGTCACGCCGGACATGTACGGGCGTCCGGCAAAGTGTGTCGCATGTCACCTAAAATGGTTTATTCCTGAACGTGAAGAGGTCCCGGAGAGCGCCGTGCCGATTCACTTGGCCGACCATCCCGAACTCCTGCGCAAGCCCGGACAACTCGTTCGTCACAAAGAGTTCTTCTCCGCAGCCAACGCTTCCGCCGACCCCGCCCATGAACTGCCACCCATAACAGGGTTGGACTTATCGCGTCTGAAATCATCCGCAGTGGACGCCGACACGCCCGGTACGCAGGAACCTGCCCCAGATCCTGTCGCTGTCCATGACACGGGCGATAATAGGTCTTCAGATGAAGATGAACCATCGGACGCACAGCCCTCGGATGACTCGGATGTCCCCAAAAATACACCCAACGCGCCCATAGATGCGTTGGAACCGCTCCGGATTCTATGCGGGTATCGGGCTGAGCTACAAAAACGAATGCAGGCAGCCACGGATGATGGCGGACAGGACCAGTGTCGTCCGGTTCTTGATGCTTACGGAGACGCGCTTACTCGTGCATGGTCGCGCCTTAATGCGCGCCTTGACGCAGCACTGCGGGAAACCGCGTCAGAAGTGGACGCTATTGACAGCGAAATTGCCGCCGTCAACGTGGCACTGCGCGTGGGGGAATTGGCACTGCATCAATATACGCTGCTTGTCAAGAAACTGCGTCGTCGACGGGAATGCTTGATGCGTCATCGTTATAACCTGCTGGGCTGGCGCTATGTTGACGATTTGTATATCGCAGGCGGCACAAGCGACATCACGCTGAAATCATTCGATGAGGCGGCCTTTACCCCTGTTAT
>SKQZ01000277.1 GCA_007118765.1 Candidatus Hydrogenedentota bacterium | reverse complement strand
TTTGCTTGCCCGCCGACTTCGACGTGTACTAACACGCTGTCAGCCGGCGGCCTGCGCAAAGCACCTGCTCTGGCGCAATCTTCACAGGCTCACGACGAAACCTGATGAAATATCCGGGCTAAGTTGATTTTCAATCGTGGATGTGAATCTGTCAACGTTTATTGCGCTGAAACAGTACGGCCGCCACAATGATGAATCCGGTCAACATCAGGCGTCCCGCTTCGCCCACGGCGTTAAGGCTCAGTATCTTTTCCAGGTAGCCAATGGTAAGGGCGCCGACCAGTGTAAGCCCCACGCCGCCCCGACCGCCCATGAGGTTGGTGCCGCCGATTACAACAATGGCAATGGCCGTAAGTTCATACGACACGACCGCTTCGGGATCACCTTGTGTTTCCTGGGCTGCCTGACAAATGCCTGCCACAGCGGCAAACAGTCCGCTCATGGCATAGGCGAGTGTTTTGATCATGGCCACGGGCACACCGGACAACCGCGCAGCTTCTTCATTACCCCCGATGGCATACATGTACCGGCCGGGTCGGAATCGGGCCAGTAACAACCACGAAATAACGGTACAGGCAAGAAAAACCAAAGTCACCACCGCCACATGATCGTTGAAAACACGGGCATTCAGGAAGTCAAGAAATGCGGGGAACTCAAGGTACTCAAATCCGTCTTCGGTTTGAACGCCCTGTGAGATCTTTCGGCCGCCGGAAATATATTTGGCCACGCCCCGGGCAAACACCATCATGGCAAGGGTGGCAATGAACGCCTGCACTCGAAATCGCGCCACCAGCACACCGGAGACCGTGCCACAGGCAAGTCCGGCAAGCAAACATACAGGCACGGCCACCCACGCCGACCACTGCCAGTGAATCATCAGGATGGCGGAAAGCACCGCAACCAATCCGAGCACACTTCCGACGGCGAGATCAATACCGCCGGTAATGATAACCAGCGTAAGACCGCAGGCAAGCATGCCGTATCTGGAAATGTGTCGCAACATATCCCGATGGGTATCCCAGCGGTAGAACGAACCTTCCGCATGAAAAACAGCGCCCAGCACAAGGATGATTAACAACGCGAAGATTGCGCGGCTCACAGGCTTGGCCGCAACGTTGCGAACAATACTGAAGATCATTGCGTGTCTCGTACTCGTCATAACAACAGTCCCGGATTACGTTTTTGCAACATTTCCCATGGCGGCTTCCAAAACGACTTCAGGCGTTGCCGTACCTCGATCAAGGCGGGCCGTCACGTACCCTTGATGCAGCACGACAATACGGTCGGACAACGCAATCAATTCGGGCATTTCCGACGTTATCAGCACAATGGCTTTACCTGCGGCACTCCACGCCGCCATCAGTCCGTATATCTCGTGTTTCGCGCCCACATCCACGCCGCGCGTCGGCTCGTTCAGCAACAGCACATGGGGGTTCGTTTCAAGACATTTTGCCAATACAACCTTTTGTTGGTTGCCGCCCGAAAGCGTATGAACTGGCTGCTCCACCGTTTCGACACGAATGCCGAATGCCTTTTCCCGTTCCCGGGCCGCCCTGCGCTCCCACCGTTCACGCAGCCCCCCCCACGGGGAATACGTCGGCAACGCGGGCAAGGTAATATTCTGCGTCACGCTCATGCCCTGCACCAGGCCTTCGCCTTTTCGGTCACTGGAAAGAAACACAAGCCCCCGACGCATGGCATCGCGCGGTGAGCGCGGCGTGTACGGTTCGCCACACAGCAGGATGTCGCCCTGCACCACACGACCATAAGCGCCATAAAGCCCATATATAAGGGCCTCCGCACCTGCGCCCTGCAATCCGGCCAACCCCACAATTTCGCCGGCGTGCACCGTGAAGGAAACGTCCTTTGCGGCAGGGCGCGCACGTCCGCCCGGATCGGGCACGGTAACATTATGCAATGTCAATGCCACATCGCCCGGCTCATGTGGCTGCCACTGAAACTGCTCATCAAGCGAACGTCCCACCATCCACTGAATCATTTGTTTTCGCGGCAACGCATCGGGTGTGGCCACACCGATACGGCGCCCGTCCCGCAATACCGTGATGCGGTCCGCCACCCGGTAGATCTCTTCCATCTTGTGGCTGATATATACAATGCCACATCCCTGTTTTTTGAGCGACTCCATCACGGCAAACAATCGCTCCGCCTCGGGTTCCGTGAGCGCACTGGTGGGTTCGTCCATAATGATGATGGTGGCGTCAAACGCCAGCGCCTTGGCGATTTCCATGCCTTGCTGCACCCCCATGGGATAAGCGCCTGCGGGCACATTTGGCGCCGCCTCGATCCCCAGCCGCCGCAACAAGGCTTTACAGGCGGCCCGCTCGCGTCCATAATGCAGCCAGCCCGCCGGTCCGACCGTTTCCCGGCCAAGAAAAATGTTGTCGGCAACACTCATCTCCGGCGCCAGCGATAGTTCCTGGTGGATGATGGAGATGCCTTGTTTGGCGGCATCCTGAGGCGAACGAAACCGGACGTGTGTGCCACGCACCCGCATGACGCCCTCATACTCCGTATACACCCCGGATAGTATGCGCATGAGCGTACTCTTGCCTGCGCCGTTTTCGCCTGCGAGCACATGCACCTCACCCGGACGCAAATCAAAGGCGACATCATCAAGCACTTTCGGGCCGCCGAAAGCCTTGCTGATGCCCGTCATTTCAAGCAGCTTTTCGGGCATAAGACGCTATCTCGTTCAAGAACGTTTCCAATACTTCCGTGTATTGCTCGGGATAATTCCGCAGAAAGTCTTCGTGCCGCCCGCCGCGAAAAAAGTATAGTGTTTTGTGTGCTGCGGCACAGGCATCGTAAAGGGCCTGTGTTTCGGAAACGGACAGTTCAATTTCTGCATCACCCGCCATGATTAACGCGGGCATCGTGCAATACGCCATATAATCCAAGGGCCGCAATCGCCATGCGGGCGTACCCGTGAAAAGTGACAGGCCAAGATAATAGGGGTAGGCGATAAAATGGGGCGCACCAACCACGGCAAGCCGGTTGCGCACCGCATTGGCAAGCGTATCGTAGCTGGATTCAAGCACAACAAAAGCCAGATCAGGCAATTCAGGCAAGGCAAAACAAATCGTCGCCGCGCCCAGTGAAATGCCATTTGCGCCGATGTGGCGATACCCCCTGTCACGCAGATAGGCGTAACAGGCGATCAGGTCTTTGCGCTCCCGCCAGCCAAGGGTTACCGCACGACCGCCGCTCTGCCCGGAGGCCCGCAAGTCGGGCAACAACACGCTGTAGCCCGCCTCCAGATAGAACGCAGCCCGTTCCACGCAAGCGCGACGATTGGAATCAATGCCGGCCAGCAGAATCACCGCGCGCTCTGCATGCTCCGATACATACCACGCGGAGAGCGCCACTTGGTCCGACGTTTCGATGCTCACCGATTCAACCGGGCGCCCGGCAAGAACGTCCAATTCTTCTATCGTTGCGGTACGGGGTCGCACGGTAAAGTAAACGCCGAAAACAACAACCATCCCCCAAAGCGTCAGGAACGACACAATGCAAAATACAAGGACGCGCTTTAACCATGTTTTCATAAAGTACTGCCGCCGGGTCCGCCCCGTTTGGTAAACAACGTCGCCTATGGCGATTGATACACGTGGCCACTGCGTCAAAGGGGCGCCCGGCATCTTCCCATTGGTATTGCCGGGATTACGCTTTTTCCTGCCGGTAGAGCGTCACCTTCTCCTTGGGGAGCTGTCGGAGGAAACTGCCTTCAAGAAGCGCCTTGTAGTCAATCAATTCAATCTCCGATTCCATGACAATTTCAAGCGCCTGTTGCAACCCGAAAAAACGTTCGTACTGCGCCTGGGGCGTACTGGGTTCAAACGCCGCGGCAAATATGACCGGGTCACTGGAAGCATCATAATCATCTCCCGTTACCGCGCCATACGCGTCCAGTCGGACGACACGAAAGGTCGAACACACGGTTTCAATGGCTTCCAGTTTCTCATCCAGTACGGACATAAATGCGCAGGCTCCTGTATTGCTTTGTTGTGGCGCCCCGACATGACCACTGTTGATCAAAGAATAAAGCACAGGGCGACATATTGTCAATCTCTTGCGCAGCCTGTATGGGACAAAGGTTGTAAAGCCGGAAATAAACGCTCCCGGCATATTGTTATTGGAAGTAATTCGCATCTATTTTTTGAGGGTAACAACAGCATAACAATCAGAAGGGAAACCTATGAGCACCAATGACAATCTGAAAGCCGCCTTCGCCGGTGAAAGCCAAGCCAACCGCAAATACCTTGCCTTTGCCAAAAAGGCCGACAGTGACGGTTTTAAGCAGGTGGCGAAACTCTTTCGCGCCGCTGCCGCCGCCGAAACGATTCACGCCCATGCGCACCTGCGCGTACTGGACGGCGTCAAGAGCACTGCGGAAAATCTGCAAGAGGCCATAAGCGGCGAAGAGCACGAGCACCGGGAGATGTACCCCGGTTTCGTGGCTGAAGCGGAAAAGGAAGGGAACAAAGCCGCACTGCGAAGCTTCAAGGGCGCCATGGAAGTTGAAGAGATTCATGCCGGTTTGTACAGTGAAGCCCTTGCTTCCGTCAAGGACGGTAACGATTTGGCCGACGCACCGATTTATGTCTGTGAAGTGTGCGGCAACACGGTCATCGGCGAAGCGCCGGATAACTGTCCGATATGCGGCGTGCCCAAAGAAAAGTTCTTCCTGGTGGAATAGCGGAAACACGCCAGAATACCCACACGAAAACGCCCCGTCCGTGAAATGCATGATGAAAACGGTGCGGGGCGCTTTTTTCTTTTTGCAAGAGATTGTGTGCTCCGCCATGATTCTGGGCTTGGTTTTGCGGTACACATGGCGAATGCGAGCAACATCCGCGTTTGCAGTTTATTGGGAGGCCTCTATACGCCGCTGCACCATGCCGATTTGGATTTGACAAATGGCCAGGGCCAATGCGTCTGCGGCATCATCAGGTCGCGGACGCTCATTGAGGCTTAATAACCGCTTTACCATTTCTTGGAGCTGTTGTTTGTCGGCCCGTCCATAACCCGTAACAGCGGCCTTCATTTCCGTCGGACTGAATTCGCCCACATGACATTCGGCCTTGGCGGCGGCCAACAGCAACACCCCACGCGCCTGTGCCACACTTATCCCCGTGGAAACGTTTTGCTTGAAGAATAGTTTTTCAATGGCCACTGCATCCGGGACATAACGGACTAACAATGCTTCCGCGCCTTCATAAAGGACACGCAGCCGTTCCTGCGGAGGGTCTCCCGCCGTGGTGCGAATGACGCCGTGCGCCACATGTCGCAACCGGTTGCCGCGCCCTTCGACAACGCCATAGCCCGTGATTGCGTTGCCGGGGTCGAGCCCAAGTACGCGCACCTTAATCGCCCATGGCCTTGGCCATTGCCTCGTCAGTAATATTCAGATTTGAGAACACGTTTTGCACATCATCGTGGTCTTCAATCTCTTCCAGGAGGCGCAGATTGGAAGCAATAAGTTTTTCGTCCACATCAACCAGCGTCTTGGCCTCCATGTTCAGCTTGACCTCCTCAGCTTTCACGCCCATTGACTCCAATGCCTCCGCGACTACATGCAACTGGTTGCTGGCGGTAAGGATGTCATAGCAATCGCCCTCGGTGTCCACGTCCTCGGCGCCGGCTTCGATGGCTTTTTCAAACATCTCTTCTTCGTCATGGGCTTCTTTGGACACAGTAATGACGCCGCGGGGTTCAAAGTTCCATGTCACCGCACCCGCCTCCGCCATGGCGCCGCCGAGTTTGTTCACCAAGTGGCGAATCTCGGACAAGGTTCTGTTTTTGTTGTCCGTAAGCACATCTACCAACAAGGCAACGCCGCCGGGGCCATAGGCCTCGTACCGGGCCTCTTCGTAGCTGGTGCCCGGCAACTCGCCCGTACCTTTCTTAATGGCCCGGTCTATATTATCGCTGGGCATGTTGGCAGTGCGGCAGGCCATCAGCACGGTGCGCAATCGCGGATTGGCTGCCGGATCGCCGCCGCCAAAACGCGCAGCCACCGTGATTTCCTTGGCGAGTTTCGAAAATATCTTGCCTCTTTTGGCGTCAAGGGCGCCTTTTTTCCGCTTGATTGTGCTCCACTTGGAATGACCGGACATGGTGTGACTTGTCTCCCTTGTCTAAACAAAAAGTATGCGCGCACACAGCGATGCGCTTGGATTATTTGCCATGAATTATAGCACCGGCCTTATGTTTTACGCAATAGTCCGAACACTTTAATTCACGTGCTGCCAAGCGTTACAGGCCTGCTTCCATGGCCTCAATTTCGCGTTCGATGCGTTCCCGGTTCGCCCATTCCGCGCCGCGTTCGCGCCAGAAAGTCATGGCACTTCTCGCCTGTGGTGTTGGCGCACGCATATCCACAATGGTAGGCGAGACAAACACAAGCAAACTCGTAACCTCTGCATCCGACTTTCGGCTTCTGAACGGAATGCCCAAGATGGGTATGTTGCCGATTGCCGGCACACGTCGCTCCGTTGTGCGGGTTGCACGGCTGGTAAGCCCGCCTATGACAAGTGTGGTGCCATCGGGCACGAATACATTCCCCGTTTGCGACCGCGATGAGAAGACCGGCAGATCAATGCCGCGCAAGTTATCTATGCGCGTGATATCAGAGACCTCAAGCTCGTCTATTTCCAGCATGACAAAGTCGTTGGGCATGACGGTAGGCGTCAGCGTGAGATTCACGCCCACGTCACGCCACGCCACCTGCAATTCGGGCTGTCCCTTGGGGTAGGTGACATCCTGATACGGGATTTGGCCGCCCGCACGCACTGTGGCCTGCATTCCATTGGCCACCATCAATTCGGGCTTCGAGATTAGGTCCACATCGGTACGGCGTTCCAACGCTTGGAACATCCCTTCGATTGTGCCGTAAGAGGTGGACACTATGCTGAACTCAAGACCGGCGCCGCGATACGCTTGTAGTCCATCCGCAAGGCTTCCGTCCACACTGGGACGCATGGGCGGGCCGAACAAATTAACATCGGGATAAGGCAGGCTGGTGGTGCCAAACCTGTCTTCAACATTCATGGTATTGGTGGTTAGCTGCTGCACCGACCCGCTTTGTTCTTCCCCGCGAACGAAACGCGTAAAATCAAGGTTGGCGCCAATATCGCGCCGCCCCTGTTCGTTGGTTTCGCTGATCCACACTTTCACCTGCACCTGCCGTATATCCGGCGGGCCCGTCTCTTCCGGCGGCGGTGGTGCTTCTTCGGCGGCCTCTTCCGGCCATGCCAAGGCGCATGGCAGCAACGCGAGACAGGCAAAAACAACGGCAATGAAGGGCAGACGCAATCGTGTAGGGATGACATCCATCATCAGTTATGCCCTCCCATGCCGTCACCAACGCCCAGTCCCAGACCATTGTCGGTCAACGTATCAATAAAATCTCCGATGAATCGCGGCGCCGTTCGGGGGGTTACAATCTCTTCTTCCTCGTCAATATCCTCATCTTCGAGGTCTTCAAATACGCCGAACCCCTCGGCAACGGTATAGGCCTTGCGCCACACTTCTGCTTTCACCATGAACACCAATTCGCGCCGTGATTCGCTTTCCTCGCGACTGCCCAAGGCAGAAGTTAACGGCACACGCGGCGTGTCAGCAAGGGGAGATACTCTGCCAGCCACGGTATTGATCATGTTTTCGCCCTGGGTCAACCAAGGCAGCGTAGCCACATTCTTATTTTTTGTATTGCGGTACAGCCCGCCGAGAATCAGCACCTGCCCGTTACGCACCCACACAGTAGTCTCCATACTGCGCGAAATAAACTCGGGCACACTGATTGCATTTGTGGAGCGCGCAAACGTTCCGCCTGCAGCCGAAATGCTGTCATCAAGCGCCACGGTAATACGCTGGCCCTCTTCCTTAATCTCGGCCGACAAGTTCAGTTTGATATACACATCACCCTCGGTGTTTGGATCGCCTTCCTCTTCATGGATCTGCAGCGCACTCACGTTCAGCATGACGCCCGTATCCCGAAAGTCCGTCGTCTGTACCGTGGTGGAGCCAACCACCACCGTTTTTTCGTATGGGATATTTTGTGTGGTGGCGATACGTGTGGGAGTCGGCGCACCCACCGGCACCATCACTTTCGGTTGGGACAAGATAAAGGCGCGATTCTGGTCCACAAGTGCCTGCAAGACCACTTCAAAATCCCCGTAATAGGTGCTCAGCCCATCAAGGAACAGCGTTACGCCCGACGCACGCGCCGGAAACGCAAGCGACGCGGCACTGATAATGCCGTTACGCGAGGCCACCTGCCCGTAGGGGCGCGGCCGCATTCGCTGTTGGAAATAAGCGCTCAAGCCGGTTTCAGTGCCTCTGGAGCTCTGAAACTCAATGATCTTGACCGATACATTGACTTGTGTCTGGTCTTGTGCATACGCCGTTACAGCAAGCGCAACAGCCAGTATGGTTATGTAAACGCAACGTTTCATGGTTAAGAGTAATAATCCGGTTTAGCGCCGAAATGTTCCCACACATTCATGGCGGGTAATGTTGTAGATATTATCGAACTGGGAAAACTGTGTACTAAATGCTCGTACTTCGCCCGGGCGCAGTGTGCCTAAATTAACTGTCTTGGTGTCGTATACCATATGTCCGAATCCATAAATGGTCACCACGACCCGGACGTCATGTAATGGTTGTTGGCTTTGATTAACGGCCTGCCCGGTGACGTTATAATAGCGTTCATGCGCCGTTGCGGGCCAACCTTCAAACCGTCCGCTTCTGAAAGCGGAAACATTGTAAATAACCAGCGGCTCCGCTTCTCGGTGGCGCCGTTCGACTTCTCTCGGCGTCAACACCGTAATCTCGCCGCTTTCGTCGCGCTCAATGCGGCGTTGCACCACCGGGTCGCTTTCAAGCCGCGGCCATCGGCGTAACAGTTCTTCATAAACAGCGCCGGCATTATCATACTTGCTGCCATCCCAATACAGGTTGGCCAGTTCCAGTCGCGCCGCTATGTTCTCTGGTTCTTCTTCAATGACAGACTGCAGCGCTGCGGCTTTCGTTTCAAGTTCCGTGGGCGTTACATCAAGGGGCCTGTCAGTAAGCTGGGCAATATATTCTCGGCCGGCGTCCACATGTTCTCCGGCGGGGGCAAGTTCGATGTACTCGTTCAAGTATCGGAGGGCGTCATTATATGCACCCACGGCGTAATAGGAGCGGCCAAGATAATAGCGCGCCTCAATGGCGGCAGAATCGCCGGGATACTTGCTGACAATTTGTTGCAACCGTGGAATAACCAGCGAAAATTCACCCGCCCGAACCATACGGCGCGCCACCGCCAGTTCTTTGGCTGCTGTTGCCGGATCGCTTGAGTGCGTAGCCCCCACAGGCCCCCGCCCCATAGGCGATGCCCATCGGTCGTCACCAGAGGAATCCGTGCCAGCACACCCCAACACTGCTGATACAATGCAAACCGCAACGCACACCAGCGGTACGCCGCGGTTTAACGCGATCTGTTCGTTGCGCGGGATAGTAAATAATGTCATGCGCTCAAATGTAATCCTGCTACTTTAATTTTGCGAGCGCCAGTTCGGTGATATCTTCCGTCTC
>SKQZ01000294.1 GCA_007118765.1 Candidatus Hydrogenedentota bacterium | reverse complement strand
TGTGCATGATTTTACAGGGTTAACGCTTTCCCCTTCTGATAACAATGTTGTGACAGCAGTCTGTTCCAATTGGCGTGTGTCGGCCGAAGAAGTCGGCAGCACAAAGGACCTGGTGATCGAACAATGATTGTTGGAGATGTTTCGGAGGGGGGTACAGGTGATGATGGTGCGTGCCGTGCGTGGGGAGGGTGGATGGGCATGCCTCACAAAAAAAAAACACCTGGACTTCGCGTGTACGGACATCCAGGTGTTGACTCTTACGCTATATTTGCTATGGTGCGGGCAAGGCCCGCGTTGAAATCGTTGCAGGGTCGGTTCACGCAGGTTCGTTTACCTCGGGGATGCTCGCCAAGCCCTTTTGCAGCACGTCCTCTTCCAATGCATAGTCTTGGAGGTTGCCCTGCAGATAGGCGTCGTACGCGGTCATGTCGAAGTGTCCGTGCCCGCTGAGGTTGAACAGGATGGTTTTGGCTTCGCCTGATTCGCGGCACTTGACGGCCTCGTCCACCGCTGCGCAGATGGCATGACTGGACTCGGGCGCGGGCAGGATACCTTCGCATTTTGCAAACAAGAGGCTTGCCTTGAAACAAGGCGTTTGCGGCAGTGCGATTGCGCGGATGACATCGTCTTTCTTGAGGTGTGCCACGGTCGAGGCCACGCCGTGGTATCGCAATCCACCGGCATGTATGCCCGGCGGCATGAAATTATGGCCGAGCGTATACTGCTTGATCAGCGGGGTCAGGCCGCCGGTATCGCCGAAGTCATAGGCGTACGGACCGCGGGTGAGCGTCGGGCACGCGGCAGGCTCCACGGCGATAAAGTCCGTGTTCAGGTCTTTTTTGAGTTTGTCCTTGACAAAGGGGAAGGCAATACCCGCGAAGTTGGAGCCGCCGCCGCAACAGCCAATCACGACATCGGGATAATCATCCACACTTGCCAACTGCAGTTTGGCCTCTTCACCGATGATGGTTTGGTGCAGACACACATGGTTCAACACGCTGCCCAGGCTGTACTTGGTTGTGCCGCCGCTGGTGGCGGCCACTTCCACCGCCTCGGATATGGCCATGCCCAGGCTGCCGGTGGTGTCGGGGTAATCCGCACGCAGTTTCCGGCCTATCTCGGTGGTATCGCTTGGGCTGGGCAGCACGCTGGCGCCATAGGATTCCATAAAGCTCTTGCGGTAGGGCTTCTGTTCAAAGCTCACGCGCACCATGAATACCTGACACTGCATGTCAAACATGGCGCATGCGATGGCCAGAGCCGTGCCCCATTGGCCCGCGCCGGTTTCGGTGCTTAACGAATTCACCCCCTCCTGCTTGTTGTAGTAGGCTTGTGCGATGGAGGTGTTAATTTTATGGCTTCCCGACGGGGTAACGCTTTCGTTCTTGTAATAGATTTTTGCGGGTGTTTGCAGCGCTTCCTCCAGACGGTATGCACGGCGCAGGGGCGTGGGCCGAAAGAGACGATACTTGTCCATGATGTCACCGGGAATAGAAATTTCCGGTTCCGGGCTCATTTCCTGCTGAATAAGCCCCATCGGGAATAGGGCGGAGAGGTCGTCAGGGCCCACCGGCTGTTGTGTGCCGGGATGCAATACGGGCGCATGGGGCGTCGGCATGTCCGGCAGTACGTTGTACCATGCGTCCGGCAGTTGTTTGGCATCCAGATGAATGGCGTATTCGCGCATAATAAAAGGCTCCTTTTCCCCAAAGGGTAACAATGTTGGCGCCGCGCTCCTCGCATAAGCGCAAAGCTGTGGCAGCAAAAAAAAACGTAATCCCACAAATACGGTCACATGTAACCGCTCGAAGTACCGCTCGTCCACGCGAACGACAGGCGCTGCCTGCACCGCATTGCACGTGTCCGAGATCTGACGCCCGTGTGGCGTCGCAACGATATGTTTTCCATATACCGAGCGAATTTACTATAGCAAGATTGACGTCGCTAATCCAAATCAGAAACGCGCCTGTCCTGCTTGGCTTCCAGCAGTTTCCGTAAGCGAGCCTGACAGTCCGGCGGGCTGAACTGTGGATTACAACGGGCGGGGACGCGGTCGGGAAATTTGACGACATAGCCTGTATCTGGATGGGCGCGTCCAGCGGGGAAGTCGGTGCTGATAATGTGTGCGCCCCTCTCAAATGAGGCGTCGCGCCGGGACGTGTCGCCGCTGCGGCCCTGGCGCAGTCTGGAATCGGAGCGTACCCGGATGAGGATGTTCTTTGCAAGCAGCTCCGGAATCTGCTCTGAATAGGGGTTGTCAACAACAATGAACGCACAATCGTCCCGATCAGGCGCGGAGTTCACAAACATGACGCGGCCTTCCAGCGAAGGGTATTCCTCCGTATAGGCCGCCCGCAGTTCAGTGCGATTGTGCAGCACAAAGAACACCTTGCCCAATGCCTCTTCCACAGGGGGCCACCCGTGTTCGCGCACGGCCGCTGTCAGTGTCGGCGCATTGCCACGGAGGTCATCGGGCGTAATGATTTGCTCACGGGGGAAAACAGTTAAAATCTCATCCTCAAGCAGGCGCAACATGGACATGTCCAGCGGCTTCAGAGGGCGTCCGTCCAAATACGCCTCGGGCAGTTTGAATTCCAGCAGGAAGCTGATGGGGATATGGTGCGGATGGCGTTCGGACCACGCTTGCACCGTGCGCAGACAGTCCATAAAGGCCAAGCATGTGGTCTCAGCATCCACAACCGGCACATGCAGCACTTCAAAGCCGTCCTCAAAAGGATGCAAATCCAGTTCGAAATTGCGAACGCCATTATCCAATTGCACATCCAACGGATCGTGTGTGTAATCCCATGCTTTCACATCATCACGAATGGGACCGAGGGTCTCAAATATCCAGTCCGGCGGTCGCACATGATAACTGTTGTGTGTGCCAATTACCTGAATGTGATTTAACAACAGCGGTTCGGCAAGCAGTCCGCCACCGCACAGGACACAACACACGATAAATGGGGAAATCTTCAAAACAACCACCTTACGTTTCTTTTTGGAGATGTACGCGCAAACGATGACGCACCGGTAGGCCCAATGCTTGTTTGTTTGCTGTGCGCCATGGTACCAGATGCAAGGGATAAAGCGCTAGCCCGGATATTTCATCAGGTTTCGTCGTGAGCCTGTGAAGATTGCGCCAGAGCAGGTGTTTTGCGCAGACCGCCGGCTGACAGCGTGTTAGTACACGTCGAAGTCGGCGGGTAAGCAAAGTACCTGATATGGTGTAAGATTCGCAGGCGCAACAGAAATCTTGTGAAATATCCGGGCTAGATCCAACAACTGAAAATGCGCTGAACAACGAAAACAATCAATCAGCATGATATACTGACGGACAGGGATTGGTTTGTGTAATGCTTCTGCCTGTGGCGTTCGCAAACGGTTATTGGAAAGGTGACAGCGACATCACTTATGAACATTGTACTTGCTCCTGATTCATTTAAAGAGTGTCTGACAGCTTTCGCCGTGGCCGAGGCTTTGTCCGCGGGGTTGCAACGTGCCGGCATTCCCGAAGAAGACATCATGTGTCGCCCCTTGGCAGACGGTGGTGACGGCTTGCTGGATGTGTTGCATTACGCTCTGGGCGGCGAGATACGCACGGTGGAAGTATCGGGTCCGCTTGGTGAACCTGTTGCCGCTCGTTTCGGACTGCTTGATGATGGCCATACGGCGGTTGTTGAAATGGCGCAGGCAGCGGGGTTGCATCTGGCGCCGCCGGAAAAGCGCGACCCCTGTGTCGCCGGCACCCGTGGCGTCGGCGAATTAATGGTTCACGCCCTTGACTGCGGCGCCAAACGGATACTTGTGGGCCTGGGCGGCAGCGCCACCAATGACGGGGGCGTGGGCATGGCCACGGCATTGGGGGTGCGGTTTTTGGATGAAACAGGCGCTGACCTGCCTCCCGGCGGCGCATCGTTGCGGCGGTTGGCGCGGATCGCGTCTGCTGACCTTGATGCGCGGCTTGCCGATACAACCATCATTGCCGCCTGTGATGTCTCGAACCCGCTGTGCGGGGAGAACGGCGCATCTCAGGTGTATGGGCCGCAAAAAGGCGCGACGCCGGATGTCGTGAAAACGCTGGACGCAGCGTTGTCGCATTATGCGACGGTGTTGGAAACGCAAATGTGCGTGCAGGTACGGACAGTGCCCGGCGCTGGTGCGGCGGGCGGTTTGGCGGCCGGACTGGTGGCTTTTGCCAATGCCTCCCTGTGTTCGGGCGTGGATCTTGTCCTTGACGCCTATGGCGACATGGACGACGTTATGCGGGATGCCGCTCTGGTTATTACCGGTGAAGGTGCGGTAGACGGCCAAAGCGCGCAAGGCAAAGTGATCGCGGGGGTTGCGAAAAAGGCGCGTATCCACACGACGCCGCTGCTGGTGGTGGCGGGCCGCGTAGGCGACGACCTTGACGCGCTTTATGAGGCGGGGGTCGCGGCCATTCTGCCCATTGCGCCGGGGCCCATGCCACAGCACGTTGCGCTGGACCGGGCTGCCCAACACTTGGAACAGACGGGGTGCGCCATCGGCCGTTTGTTACGCGCACTGCGTCCCGACCAATAAGCAGCGGCCTACCACGTAAAACGAACCGTACACAATCCGCCTGCGGGCACGGTTACCATGATATAGTCGTTGTTCGGTTCCAGCGTGGTTGTTGGCTCTTCATTGAGGGTGCATATTGCGGCGCTCTTGATGGGCCGTGCAAGTTTGAAGCCTTCTTCAACGGGTGTATCCGTGGGGTTCCAGAACCGGATGATGCCGCCCTCGTTATCCTCGGCGGGCTTAATGGCGGTAACAACGGCCGTGTTGTTTTTGAGGCGCAGGAAAGAAGCAGGTTCCACGGGCGTTTTTACTGCATGTGCGCGGACAGGCGCCTGCATCTCCGAAACAAGCCGTGCGAGTTGGGGCATGTCGGGTGCGCCACCGAAGGGAACCAAGCCGTATTCGATAACATGAACGCCCGGCAATTGACCGTCCTGTTCCGCCGGCTTGCCCACGGTTTTGCGAAATGCGCGCAGCAACGTGAAAGCAAGTTCCCGGTGGGGCGTGTCCAGCACGGCATACTCGTGCAACCCGGCGGGCGACAACACGGCCAGCCCGCCCTCGGAATCATGAATGCCGAAGAACGACGAGAATGCTTTCTCTTCGTTGATGCGTTCCTGCCACAGCGCGGTTTCCGCAGGAATGGGGATGTCGCGATTAACAATGGCAAAGGGTGTTTCGGCAAAGGAGACATTGGTCTGGCGGTGCGTGGGGAAGAGTACGCGCAAGCGATGGTCTTCCGCGGTGTTGTTTATGATGGTCTTGATTTTCAGCACCGGCGAATGTTTTTCGATGGTAATCAAATCGGTGACTTCCACCGTCACGCGGTCTGCACTGCGGCTGTTGGTTTTGGGGTCAAGTCGGCGCGGCAACGACAAAGTGCGCTCCACTCGGAACGTAACGCGCAGCGGGCCATTCTCTTCAATGCCGGTAACGACGCTCCCGCCGTAAGATCGGAAGACGGTGTCGTTGACGGGGATGCCCCGGGTCCAGCCGTCGCCGCAGTCGCCCACATCATCATACAGCAGCAAACCCTCAAAGGCGGGCCCTGCTGCGCCCCGAAGCGACAGAGCGCCCTGGTTGTCCAAACGGGCTTCGAGCAATCCGTTTGAGGCCGACAGAGGCCCGGTCAATAGACTGCCAAAGGTGCGTGTTGCATCGTCCGTACCTTCAATCGTAAGACCTGTCATGCCGCAGGGCGGCGCGTCGAGCTCCACCGTTACATGATATAAGTCGCCGCCTGCTGTCGTTTCCCGTCCCAACGCGTCCAGACGCTTGCATTCGATTTGCCGTTCAATGGCGCGATGTTGGTAGGGCAAGCGGTTGCCGTTCGCGTCCAGCAAATGGAATTTGTTGTAACGTTCGCCCGTTGCCAGTCCGTCGTGGAATATGTGTCCCGTTTTATCGCCCCACCCGCCGGGAAAGTAGAGTGTCAGATCGAACACGCCTTTGCGGGTGTGGGGGAGTGGGTTATGAACAGCGATATGCTGCCATGTATCCCCATCCGACGCAGCTTCGGCGAGTGCGGTCATGGAACGCCGTATCAGACCGTCCCCAATGAGCCTGCACTGGTCGAACCGATACAACATGTCGCGATGCACTTGGTCAATGCTACATCCGCATATTGAATCATGGGGATGGTTCTTGAGCAGGTACTCCCATGCCTTGGCAAGATAGGCGCTTGCAGAGACGGCCCCGTTCATGGTCGCAAACAGTGAATAGGGTTCGCACCATTTTTCCAAAAGCGCCTGACACTGATTGTTGCGTTGCTTGATGTCCAGCCGTGATGAGATGGTATGCACAATCAAATACTGTCCGCCCCGTTTGCTGTCGCGGGTGGGTTCGCGCAGTTCGCCCTGGCGTTCCGGCATCCGATCCTGGTACTGCAATAATTCGTGTCCATAGTCTTCAAGACTGCCCCATACGAAATCTATGTCCGGGTAGCGTCGTTCCAATTCCTGAAACAGGCGGGGCATCTGCGGGTCGGGGCGTTGGTGATCTATGGCGTCAAGGAGCAGCATTACCGGTGCGGCGCTGCGCGCTTCTTCTTCCGCGATATACGGCTCAAAGTGCTCTTTGAAAGAAGCGTCGCTGAAATCCGCCTCCTTGATGGGGCCTCGCGCCAGAAAATCGAAGGGGGCATAACTGCCTTTGTCCAGCAATTTGTGATAGATCATGCGGCTGCCGTCCGGGCCGACCCAGACAAAGTGGGCGGGATAATTCTCGTCTTGAGCGCCGCGCCAGACAATGCCGGTTTTCAGACCGAAACCGCTCATGATCATGGGCAGCGCCGCGATATGTCCGAACTGGTCGGGGGTATAGGCGAAGTCAAGGGGCGCCACGCCCAATGCCCGGCATACCCGAAACCCGCGCATTAAATTACGCACCATGCTCTCGCCTGAAACCAGCCACTCATCAGGCAGGTTATACCATGGGCCCACGATCAAGCGCCCGGCTTTCAGGTGCCCTATCAAGCGTTCCTTCTGTTCCGGACGAATCTCCAGATAGTCTTCCACCATGATCGTTTGGCCGTCCAGATGGAAGCTGCGGTATGCGGGGTCTTGCTCCAGCAGCGTCATTACCTCGTCTATCAGTTCCACCAGCCACATGCGGAACTCTTGAAACGGCTCGTACCATTCGCGATCCCAATGGGTGCCAACACAGTAATACGCTTTCATGCGGTTCTCCCAAATTGCCCCGAAAAGTTCACCGGTTTTCTGTTGCGCCTGCGCATCTTACGCCAGCGCAGGCTCAGGAAAAAATGGTTTGAAACATCCGGGTTAACTGTTGTTCTGCGGGTTGGTTTTTATTGCTCTGATGGCATTGGCCAGTGCGACAAATTCAGACAAGTCCAGCGTCTGCGGTCGTCTGCCTGCCTCGATGTCTACACGGTCAAGTGCCTCTAATGCCTGTTCACGGGTTAAACCCAGCACGCCGCCCGTGAGGGTGTTGCGCAACGTTTTGCGACGTTTGCCGAAGGCCGCCCGCACCACGCGCATGGTATAGGCCGCGTCTGCGCCCGGCAGCGCCGGTTCGCGTCGGCACCGGAAACGAACGATGCAGCTGTCCACTTTCGGTTTGGGCAAAAAACAGCTTGCCGGCACGCGATGCACAATGTCGGTTTCGGCGTATAGGCGTGCTGCAATCGCCAAGGCGCCGTAATTGGCGCTGTTCACCGCCGCAGTCAACCGTTCGCCCACTTCCAGTTGCGTCATCACGACAAGCCGGTCAAAATGTACCGCGCTCTCCAAAAAATGAAACAGTACCGGCGTGGTAATGTAATAAGGCAGATTCGACACCATCTTCAGTCGTTTTGCGTCAGGCAGGTATTCCGCGACAAGGTCTTCCAGCGCGTGATTGAGAATGTCGCCCCGAAAAAGCCGAACGTTTTTGCGGTCGCCGAATTGCTCTTCAAGGCAGGGCATGAAAGAGGCGTCAATCTCCACTGAGAGGATGTGCCCGGCCTTTTCAACCATCCGCCGGGTCAGCGCTCCCAATCCCGCGCCCACTTCAATAACGCCATCGTCAGCATCCAATTCCGCTGCGTTGACCATAATGGCGTTGATGTTGTCGTCCAACAGCAGGTTTTGTCCAAGTCCTTTTTTGAACCGTATGTTGTGTCGTTGACACAATTCACGGAGCCGGGGATATCGGGACGAGGTGTTGTCGGCGGATGTCGTGTGCATAGATGGATAATTCCAGTTGGTATTGAAGAGGCGTTTTCACAAGCGGCCAACGTGCGGCACAGGTTGGCGCCCGCGCATATTCTGACAGAAAACAGGCTGCGGTTTCATGTGTTTGCCTCATCTCCGTTTGTGTCTGGGAAAAGGCCGCTGTGCACCACCGCACGCCGCATGGCCTCAATCGTGCGTTCAGGCTGCGCCATAAAAGTTTCCAGGAAGGTACGGCATGTTTGCCGTCGGGCGGGCGTGGCCAGCAAGGCCGGCTCAAAAAAACCGGAGGCGGCGTCGTAGGCCAACTCATGGGGCGCGTCCGTGTTGCTGACATAGACTTGGTGCACAGTTCGCCGGGCGCCGACAACACGCAAAAAAAGAAGTACGGCAAACTGTTTGAAATGCGCTTCAGGAACACGGTTAACGCCGCATACCTGTGCCGCACATTCGTCAAGCGTGTCGGCATGCAGGTTGGTGGCGAGGAGGTGCCCCTGCGCACTCAGTGCGCAATAATCCCGCAATGTCGCGCCCCACAGATAGCCGTAATAAGGTCCGTCGCTGATTTCATGGCAAAGCCAACAGCACCGGTTCAGGGAGGAGGTCGCTGTTGCGGTGCGCAGGTTGGACGGTGTTGCAGGCAGTAGTTCTGTGTCCGGCGGTATAAAGTTCAATAGTGCGCACATGACGGTGGTCTTGCCTGCGCCGCCGGGATTTGCGCCCACCATAAACGATGCGCCTTCGGCGATACGTGCGGTGACTGCCGCAGCAAGCGACAGCGGCATGGTGTTTGCCTCCACAAGATCCGCCACGGACAGCATGCGTCCGCCGCGCTGGTTGCAGCGGTCCAATTCGCGGCAATGTCTGGCGATGCTGTTGGCCGTCAAAACAGGCTCCTACAAATACGGCATCAACTCTGTTTCGTAAATAACCTTGAAACGGTCATATTCCGCTTTGGTAATGGGCACACGGTCTTCCATATACGGATTGCTGCTGTGCGAACGCGTATACAGCGGTGTGGCATAGCCCTTTTCTGTGGCGTACATTTTCAGAAAATCAACGGCGTTCGGCGAATTGGAGAGAATGGTGTTGATGGCGTCTTGAGCGCGAAGCACCCCGGAATAGTTGCCGCTGCGGTATCGCTCAAGCATGGCCTTCAGAATCTGCGGGTTCAGTATGGCCCCCTGGCCAATGCATGCGCGGGAACCCAGGAACAGCCCCGTATAGAACATTGTTTCGTTGCCGATAATATAGGTGAATGATTTGCCGCGCACTGCGCGTGTGAGCTCATACGTGTAGAAGCCGTCTGTGGTTGAGAACTTGCCGCCGACAAAGTTTTTGATGTCGGCAAGTTTCGCCAGCGTTTCAGGCGCCATCTCGTAATCCTT